>CAZYXF010000033.1:0-6396 GCA_964651025.1 uncultured archaeon | reverse complement strand
CGACTTGCTTTTAGCGAAATTCGCATCGCTATGTGACTCGGAAAACTCATCTGTTGGCGTCTTTCCCATGAGCGGGAGAGCGATTTCCTTAAGCATTGCAAACAGCAGCGGTTGGGACGTTATTTCACTAACCATGCAGCGCGGTGGAAGCTTTGCTATCTTCTCCGCAAGCAATGCCTGCGAGATCTTAAGGAAAAGGCTCTCTCACTCAAGCTGGATAGGAGCGCCGATAAATTACAGCCTTGCTCGCCCTTGCACGCCATTGGTAGAGCTCATAACCAAAAGCGAGCTTGGTGGCGAGCCGATTTCGCTGCGTGGTTTTTCAAGGCTTGAAGTGGAAAAGCAAAATAATCGCGTGCTTATAAATAAGCGGTGATTTTTATAGGCGCTGCATAAATTTTCATGAGACCCGAAGAACTAGAGAGGAGGCTGAATTCTATAGAATCTCGCTTATCAAGGCTTGAGGAAAACATCTCGACTGTAGCGCTTGAGGAGTTCAGGGAGCGAATGAAAGAACTCGAGGATTTGCAAATGCTCTTGCAGGCTGAGATGCTTCAGCTCCGCCACAAAGTGCTTGGCGAGGTAAGCGCTGTTTTTCCAAAGGGGTTAAAGGAAAGGGTTGACGAGATAGAGAGGATAATAAAAGAGGGGGTTCCCGTAAAGGTGAGCGAGGATTTAGAGAAAAGGGTGAAGAGACTGGAAGAAATCGCAGACGTGAAAAAAGTTGAAGAGCTCCTGAAAAAAATTAGAGAAGAAGTCGAGAGAGCCGGCAAAGCGAAAGTCGTACTGAAGCGAGAAGAACTTGACAAGCTTCGTGAAAAGCTTCGTGGCTTTGAGGATAAATTGAATGAACTAGCGGATGAGATAAACATCCTTAGAAAAGCTGTTGAGGAATCTGGAAAAATCCTAACCGAGCCTGCCCTCAAAAGCTACATAGAGCGGATGAACAAGCTCAGAAGTAAGATAGCAAGCGAAACAGAGCATGTGAAGGAAATCAGAGAGGAGCTCTTAGGCTTGCTGAAGGAAGCAAGAGAAATAAAGGAAAAGGTAGAGGAATTTGAGAACGAGCTAACGAAGGGGGAAGCCTTGCTTGCCAAAATCAGGGCTAATTTGGAAAGATGCTCTGCTGAGAGCGAGAAATTAGAAGCCCTGAAAAAAACGATAGAGACGATTGTGAAGAGCAGAGAAGAAGAATTTAGCTCCCTTCGAGACGAGATAAAGCGCGCTATCTCGCGATTGAAAGAGCTTATAGAGAGCGAGATAAAGAGAAGCGAAGCATTGAGAGAGGAGATATCTTTGAAGCTCGAGAAGCTTAAGGTCAAAAAAGGCGAGCTCGACGCTATGAAGAGCGATTTGGAAGCGATGAAGAACGCGTTGCAGGCGATTAAAGGAGAGATAGCCTCCATATCAGCTAGCTTGCTTGAAACAAAGCGAAAATGGGAAGAGCTCGATAACACCATGTCGAAGCTTAGTGAAAAGAGCTTGCAGAACAGGAACGAGATAGAACGACTAATAAAGAGCGATTTGGATTTGGTGAAGAGGCTAGATTCCCTTTCAAACGAGCTGAAGAAGCTTGAGGGGCTGATAGAGAAGCGATTAAAAACGCTTGATGAAAAAATTGACGCTAAAATAAACAAAGCGTTGAGGGATTTCTCTTCCTTCCTGGAAAAGCGATTCATCTTCAAGGAAGAGCTGAAAGACTTGGAGAGGAGAATCGCAAGTGAAGTTAGCGAGCTCGTAACTAAGCGAACGCTAATAACGCCATTGCTCGAAAGGATTGAGGAAATGGAAAGGCGAATCGAGGAGCTGAAATCCGCAACTGAAGAGTTCTCAAGAAAGGTGCCAGTCGTTGTCGAGTAGCGGTGGAATTTTGAAAGTGCTTGGCATAGACGAGGCTGGTCGCGGTGCAGTAATTGGCCCTATGGTGATCTGCGGTTTTCTTATAGACAAGGAAAAAGTGAAGCTGTTGAGAAAGCTTGGAGTTAGAGATTCAAAGGAGCTCTCGCCAGAGAAAAGAGAGGAAATCGCGAAAAAATTGAAAAAACTTGCGGACGATTACATCTTGCTCAAGTTTAAAGCGCGCGATATAGATGAAGGTAGAAGTGAGAAAAGCCTAAACGAAATTGAGTTTGAGGCATTTGCAAAGATAATAAAACTTCTCTCACCAGACATCGCGATAATAGACTCGCCCCAATTCGATTCGAAAAAAGTTAGGAAAAAGCTCAGGCGCTTGCTTGGAAATTCAAAGGTCAGGCTAATAGTAAGGACGAAAGCTGATAAGCGCTACGCTGTTGTAAGCGCTGCATCAATACTTGCGAAGGTGAAGAGAGACGAAGAGGTTGAAAGGCTGAAGCGAAAGTTCGGCTTTGACTTCGGAACTGGCTATGCACATGACGAGCGAACTCTGAAGTTCCTTCGAGCCTTGCTGAAAAGGCATGAGCTACCGGCGTGCGTTAGAAGATCGTGGATAACCGTGAAAAGGCTGGTTAACGAAAGCAGGCAAAGAAGGCTGTTGGAGTTCGCGAGCTAGTTTTTCGTGATGAAAATGAGAGTAGCAGCTCTAACAAGCGGTGGTAAGGACTCGATTTACGCGGCTTATCTAGTGAGCTTAAAACACGAGCTCTGCGCTTTCCTGACAGCCTTGCCAACAAGTGAAGAAGCTAGGCTCTTTCACTTTCCAAACGCGAAATTGGTTAAACTTCAAGCAAGGGCTTGCGGGCTCGAATTCCTTTCACTCAGAACAGAGGTTGGAGAGAAAGCGGAAAGAGAGACTTTGCTCATGCTGCTGAGGCAAGCGAAAGAAAGGTTTGGAATCAACGCGATTGTGGCTGGTGTCATAAAAAGCTCTTATCAGTACAAAGCCATTCGCGAGGCTTGCGAGTTGCTTGATTTAAAGCTCCTTGTTCCTCTCTGGAAGAAGGATGAAAAAGCTGTGTTAACCTCAATGCTTCGTGATGGCGTAAAAGCAATGATAACAAGCGTTGCAGCAGCTGGATTTGATAGAACTTGGCTTGGAAGAGAGCTCGATTTCTCTTGCCTTCGCGAGTTGATAAGATTAAGAGCGAGGTACAAAATAAACCTAAGCGGAGAAGGAGGTGAATACGAAACCTTTGTATTGGATTGTCCACTCTTCAAAAAAGCTATTAAGCCAGTAAAAACACGCATTAGTTGGGATGAGCGAACAGAAAGCGGATACTTGCTAATTGAAAAAGCTATCCTCGTAGAGAAATAATGGCAAGAGCAGCGAGAGCGAAGTATAGGCCGAGGATATATCTAGAAGAAGGCGAGATAAAAGCCATAGATAACGCTAGCATCTCGCTTTTATCGAGCTCTTTCTTCGGAGAGAGAAAAGACGGCGAGCTTATTTTAAATGAGGTTGAGGCTCTTTACTTGGTGAACGCAAAGAGGTGCGAGTGCGTTTATAAGGGAAGAAAGCTCGATTTTCCCGAGCTCTTCTCCCAACTAGCTCATTTTCCAAAGCTGTTCACTCGCTTTTGCGTTTATCGAGATTGGCGTGACAGGGGAATTTTCCTTCTTCCCTTTGAACGTGGCATGAGGATTTTCAAGGGGAAATTCAAAAACTCGCCGATAGTTGAATATCCCTCTCACTCTCTAAAGCTGGCTGTTAAGGGCTTGAAGTTCGTTTTTGACTGTGAGAGCTGCTTTGCTTTTCTGAAGTGCGAAGAGGACGAGAAAAAGCTATTTACCGCGAATTGGTTCGGTCAGCTTGGGGCTTACAAACAGCACGAAAAGGACAAGATATTGAAACTGAACCCAATAGAAGTTCTATTCCTCGCGAAGCACGGCTTCGAGTTCGAGGATTTAAATGGAAGAAAACTCGACTTCAACTCCTTGCTCTCAATCATAAAGAAGAAGATAAAAAACGTCGATGCTCTCCTCGACGTTTACTCCGATTGGAGGGAGCGCGGTTACGTAATAAAGACAGGCTTCAAATTCGGGACTCACTTTCGGCTTTACTTTCCTGGGGCATCACCTGTGAAAAAAGGCAAGTGGATTCACTCAAAACACGTGGTTCACGTGTTCCCAAAGGAAGCGAGGCTTCTCATGAGCGAGTGGGCCCGTGCAGTTAGGGTTGCCCATGGAGTTAGGAAAACTTTTATCATGGCAGTTCCGTTGATGAGAAGTCAAGACTACGAAGCCTGCGAAGTTAGCTTTGATTACCTTGCTTGGTGGAGAAGCGATGGAAAGGTTGAAAAGCCAAACGAAGCGCTGCCAAAGTTCGCGATTCTCGCTCTTTCAGAGGACTCGCACATATCTGGCAAGGAGTTAGCTGCGGCTCTTGACAAAGCTCATGAGCTTGGGTTGCAGCTTGTCATAGCGATTGTTGACAGAGAGACAAGCGTTACTTACTATGTCGCGAGGAGAATAATGCTAAGGAATTCAAGAAATCACTACTACGAAATCGAGTGGTTTCAGCCATGAGCTAACCCCTTGAGAGAACTACTTCTGTTGAGCTTTCATTAGCATAAAAAACGAGCTTGCAATGCCCGCTACATCTCCCTTTGAGGCTTGCTTTCGTCTCTATCTGACAAGTTATTTCCTTACCTCCTTGAATTGAGAATATTATTGAGGAGTTCACAAGTGATATCATATAGCTCTTTTCCCCAAGCTTTTCAGGAAGCAAAAGATAAACTTCGCCTACTTGCTCCTTTTTTAACCTCTTGAAACCCCTTTCTTTGCTTATTGCACTTTCAAATTCGGCTATCGTGCTCTTTATTAGAGAGCATATCTCGCTCGTGGTTTGATTTTCAACGAACTCTTCATATCTCCTCGTTATGCTATTCGTCGTGTTGACAACCGCTATAAGGATTAAAGTCATGAAGAGCACTAGCAACGCGTGCGTTGTCAAAACTGACTGAGCCTGCATGCTGTTTATTCCTTCGAAGTTTATGTATTTTCCCACGTTTCTTTTTTACGCTTCCTTTGTAAGCCCTCTACGAGACTATGGACGTCGAGATAGTTGTGTATGAAATGAAAGAAGGTGTGCTGGAAGAAAAGTCGAGAAAAAGCGTGCCAATCAATTTAGCCTGGGTCATCTATGAAAGTTGGAAGAGAGAAAGAGAAGCAAATAGCGAAAATTGGGGTGCTATTTATGGAGCTGGCGCTTGCTCCGCAAGAGTTAGCGCGATTCTTTTGCGCGGTGAGGCATTGCCACCTAATTTGAGAGGAGAATTGAACGTCAACGACAACGATGTCATCAAGTTGCGAGTAGATTACATCAAAAGCTAGCAAATCCACAAGCTTTAGCTTCCCACTTTCCCTTTTTAAATCTTTCTTCTCACTTTTATCGTGATCGTTATGCGCGGTGGCTGCGTTCACGGCCATAGAGAAGAGACAAAGGAAATTGAAGTTAGGTTTTACGAGAAGTAACGCAAGCTTGAGTAGCTTTATTTCTCCCCGAGATCGCTGGCTGAAGTTCCTTGCAAGAATTGATGAAAAGGGAAGGATAACAATTCCAGCTGAGATAAGAAAGACGCTTGGCTGGTTCGCAGGCAAGAGGATCGAAATTCTCTTCTCGGTAAGCGTGCCATTAGTTGTGCTGGTAAGAGGGACTGGGAGAAAAGTTAAGTTAAATCAAACGGGAGGTGTATAATGCTCCCTGGGCAGTCGAAGCTCCTTCCACCACGTGGAACAAGAGACAGATTACCAGAGGAAATGCTCTTTCGGGAGCGCGTGATAGAAATAATAAAAAGCGTTTTTGAACGCTATGGCTTTTTACCACTCGAAACGCCTGCAATTGAAAGGTGGGAAGTTCTCGCAGCAAAAGGAGCTGGTGGCGCTGAGATCTTGAAGGAAGCTTATGTCTTCGAGGATAAAGCGGGGCGAAAGCTTGGGCTTCGCTACGATTTAACAGTTCCCTTAGCTCGAGTTGTCGCAATGAACCCGCAATTAGCCATGCCTTTTAAGCGCTATCAAATCGCTAAAGTCTGGCGATATGGCGACGTAGCTCGTGGAAGGCTTCGTGAGTTCTATCAGTGCGACATCGACATAGTTGGCTCAAAGAGCATGTTGGCAGACGCAGAAGTTCTGGCTTGTGCTTACGATTGCCTGCGTGCTCTTGGGATAAGCGATTTCGTGATAAGGGTAAACAACAGGAAGTTGCTAACCGCACTTATAATTTACGCTGGTGTTGATGAGAAACTAGCAATTCCTTGCTTTAGAGCAATAGACAAGCTCGACAAAATTGGCAAGAAGGGAGTAAAAAATGAACTTTTATCACTCGGTATTGATGAGGAAAAAGTTGGCAAGATTATGGAGCTGATCTCAATCTCTGGCTCTCCGGCTGAAGTGCTGCAAAAAGCGGAGAGCATGATAAAGGGAGTAAAAATTGGTGAAGAAGGCATTCAAGAGTTAAGAGAACTCGTGAAGTATCTC
>CAZYXF010000032.1:0-6512 GCA_964651025.1 uncultured archaeon | reverse complement strand
GAAGTACACACGGGGTTTCGAATCTTCCCTCACAACGTTTTTCCAAATCTCCCAAATCTCCGACAGCCTTCTTATTTTGTTCTCATGCAAAACCAGTGGATCCACAACACGCGACTTTATAGCTATGCGAGCGTCGTAATCGCTTTCATCAATCACTATTTTTAATTTCCCATTTGCCAATTCGAGCAAATGCTTTAGCTCCTTATCTGTCTCTAAGCGCTTATGCAGTTTCTCCATGACCTCTGAATCTGTTGTGAATAAGTCCTCTTGCGTTATATAACCTCGCATAAGCCCGTATTTGAGCAACTCTCCCATTGTGAAAAACATGAAAGCCGATTTCGGACCAGACCAGTACTCGTCGTTCATTTGCTTGAAAAGAACCGCGAATTTCCTAGCAGTTTCCACATCCTTGAAAACCCAGTTGCCATTCATTATCGTAAGCCCACTTAAAATCTCGCTGATTTGCTCCCCAGTTATCTTGCCAAAGACGAGGGCTCCTCTTAGAGCATAGTCGATTCTATCAGCACAAAGGTCTGGGAGCTCCTTCTCAAGTAACTTGAAACTCTTGTAGTCAAGAACCTTGCTAACATCTATTCCATGCTTTTCTAATATCCGCGGTATTTCTGTTCTCTCCAGGACGAACTCTTTGAATATCTTGTCTTGATAATCGTGCCTCTCCTCAGAGCCCTCTTTTAGCACGTAGTCGATTGTATGCGAGAAAACAGCGTGAGAGACATCGTGAATCAAGCCAGCGATTTGCTCTTCTAAAGACGCGCTAAACTTTCGCAACAAGATGAAAACGCCAACTGAATGCTCAAATCTGGAATGTCCCTCATAGCCAAACCAAGGTCTTGTATAGCCTGCTTGGTTTACGCCTTTAAGACGTTGGAGAGCTTTGCAGTTGATTAAATCGATTATCACTTTTTCCTTTATCTCCACAGTTCCGTAAATCCTATCGTGATACTTCATTCTTTATCCACTTTGTTAATCTTAAATCTCTACGAATAGGAAGACAACACTTTAATTCGTTTGCCAGTGTGATATAATGCGAATCTTACTCATAAACCCGGAGTTCAAGGGCTACAAAGGCCCTGACTTGTTTCCCTTAGCGCTCGGCTACTTGACCAGCTTCCTTGAAGGCCATGAAGTAAAGGTGCTTGATTTACAAGTCGAGCGAAAGTCTAACGAGGAAATAGAGAGGGAAATCGAAAAAGCGGAATTAATTGGGATAACAGCGACGACACCGAGCTTTGAAAGGGCGATGGAAATAGCAAGGCTTGCGAAGCAAAAGAAAAAACTTGTTGTGATTGGTGGCGTCCACGCGACTTTTAGGCCAGGTGAAGCGCTTCAAGTCTGTGATTTCGTCGTGCTTGGCGAGGGCGAGCTCACGTTTAGCGAGCTATGCAATGCGTTGGAAAGTGGGAAGGACGTGAGAAAAGTGAAGGGAATCGCTTTTAAAGAGGGCGAAAAAATTGTGATAACTGGAGAAAGGCCACTCATCGAAAACCTCGATGAAATACCGTTTCCAAAATACGAGCTCTTCCCAATGGAAAAGTATAAAGTAATGTCGATAACGACTTCACGTGGTTGCGCCTTCAACTGCATCTATTGTGCTGCTCGCAATTTCTGGCGAGGTAAAGTGAGGTTTAGAAGCATAGAAAACGTGATCAGCGAGCTCAAGCTGTTGAAGGAGCGATATAACAAGACGAATTTCAAGTTTCATGATTCAACGTTCACGCTTGACATGCAGCGAGCTCGCGAGCTTTGCGATGCGATAGAAGAGCTGAACATAACCTGGAGCTGTGAGACCCGAGCTGAATTATTAGACGAGGATTTGATTTCAAGGATGGCGAGAGCGGGATGCAGGCTGATTTGCTTTGGGATTGATAGCGGTGATGAGGAAGTGTTAAAACTTTGCAACAGACAGGCTGATTTCAAGGCTATAGAAAAGGCCTTTGAGCTCTGTAGAAAGTACGGGATAAGGACAAGGGCTTATGTCATATTCGGCCTGCCAGGAGAGAGCGAAAGCAGCTGTAAGAAAACAATCGAGTTCATAGAGAGAATAAAGCCAAGCGAGGTGATGCTCTCGCTGGCTTGCGCATACCCTGGAACGCGATTGAAAGCGAGCGAAGTCGAAATTCACGAGTCGTGGAAAGCCAAGTTCATGGGACATGGGAGGAAAGCGCCCCTTCACATTCCAGCTACAATGGACGTGAAGACTTACATGAGGCTAGCGGATTTCATGTGGAGATGGGCAAAGGAATATAATAAAAGGGCGAGGATGGAATTGAAAGCTAGATAAAAACTTTCCCTTAAATATCGAGTATAATCCTGGCTCGCCACTCGCTATTTACTTTCTTTACCTCGCTTTTGTGAAAGGTAGCAGCCTTCACATGGGCTTTTAGCTCATGCCTTTTTTCGTCGAAGCGTTCACCCCAGCACTTTGCTTTTAACCTTTTACTCTTCTCATCAACGTTCACCTCAAATTCTGAAAAGAGCAGGCCTTCTGAATCGAAGTAGAACAGAAGCTCGTTTAGCCAGTTGACCAAAAGGGAAATCAAGTCTTCACCATCAACCTCAACCTCAATCGCTTCCCTTCTTTCAACTTTCTCAACGTCTGTCATAACCTGAAACATTGCGAGTGCAGCATTCGCAAAGAGCTCGTTCAAGTCCTTGCCATAAGCAACAAAAGCGGCGTCCGCTTTTGTTATATCTAAAAACTCAAACCTTCGTCCCATTTTTATCCTTCCCAACTTCGCATAAATTGCTATCCAATGACAAGCAAAGCTATCCAATTTCCAACTGTTAGGGCTACGATCGAGTTAAAAGCGAAGTTGAGCGCCCTCCTCGGGTCAACTTGCCCTTCCTCTCTTGTGAGCTTATCTAGAATAGCGCTAAGGCAATTGTAAACGAAGCTCCCGAATATAAGGGTTGCAACGAAGTTGCGAGACGCTAGCCACAAAAGGCAAGCAAGATAGTTAGCTACACCACCTATAAAATCTCCTTTTCTCGGCAACAACGGCGGCCACTCAAGGTCGAGCGGAGGGATGAATTGATACCTTATCAAATCGAGCAAACCAGCGAAGAGCGGATAGGCGAGGAAGGAAAAGAAGAAGGATAAAACCGGGTTTTTCGCTATGGTTGCGAACAAAATGCAAGCTAAAGTCGCGAGCTCAACGCCAAAAACTGGAAGCGGAAGAATTACCTGGGTTAGCGGAATAGCTATTCTGTCTAGCCAAATAAGGACGAATATAACTAGCCCAGAAACGCCAAACAAAGCGAAGCTTACCAAAGAGCCCAGCAAAAAACTTAGAGCCAGCAGTTTTGCCTTCATTTCCATACTTCCACTAAACTCCTTGGAACGTTGTAATTGGTTTCAATGCCTTTCATTAACTTTTCAAGTTGTCCGCAATCTAATTTTAGCTCCTTGCCGTCAAAGGGGTCCGCGGCCAGTAAATAATCCTTCTCGATTTCGTGGATCAATATCCAGTGGGGAATTCTCGTTCCGTGAAGGGGTTTCATGTCAACGAGCACGATCGCGAGCCTATTCTTTTTCAAGGTTTTAATAACGTCATTGCAATTCGGTGTTTTATTCACGAACTCAACACCAGCTTTCTTAGCAAGCTCGTGTTGTCTTCTCAGCGATGCGTGAAGTGCTTCGATTATATCTTTATCCTTCCAACCCTTTGGGACATAGATGAGCGAGTGCTTCAAATCAGCCACAACCCTCGCTTTTAATCCGCGTTTTGCAGCGCTGTAGGCGAGTCCAAACGAAGAAGTCCCTTTTATCGGCGCCACAACAGCCTCGCTCCATATTTCGAGCTCGGCTTTTCTGCTCGCCTTAAATCCCGGTAAAAGTAGCCTTAGCGCCATGAGTAAACAGGCAGGGCCGCACGTGAAAGGCGTGGTTTGCCTGTAAACCTTCAGCCTCTTCCTTCTCATGTTATGCGAACCCGAACAAGCGCAAGATTTGCCTGCCAAAGAAAAACGCGAGAGCGCAGTTAAAGGCGACGTTGAATAATCTCTCTGGTTTGATTTGCTGATCCTCTGCTACTAGCTTGTCTAGGAAGGCGTTGAAGCAGTTGTAAATCGCGGAGGCGAGGCCAAGGGTTAGCAGGAAATTTCCTGTTAAATTCCAGACCACGCAAGCCAAGTAGCTGCTAACCCCACGAAGGAAGTCATCTTTGCTTGGTATTAAAGGCGGCCAAATCGAATCGCCAGGAGGAATAAAAAGCCACTTTATCAAATCAAGAAGGCCAGCGATTAAGCTGCGAAACAAAAAGGCGAAGATAAAAGCTGCGCTCGGATCCTTCAACGACATCGCAACGAGGACGCATGGCAAGGTAGCGAATTCTACGCCAAATCTCCCATAGGGAAAAACAATGCCAACGAATGGGAGCGCGACTTTGTCGAACCAAATGAGAAGGAAGATGAAAAGGCCGAACTCACCGAAGCCAACCAAACTGATAAAAGAGCCAATAAGCAGGCTCGAAAAGAGCAGCAAAAGCTTTTGGTTCATGATGGGCCCGGCGGGATTCGAACCCGCGACCCCCGGCTTTCTCTCATCGCAGCCGAGCTGCGTCGAACCTTTTAGCGTGCTAAAAGGCCGGTGCTCTACCAGCTGAGCTACGGGCCCGCGATTTTTTATTCGCCTCCAAATTAAAAAATGAAACTCGTCGGCTTTTTCGCTTTCCTTGTCGAGAAGTTATCCTATCTTGGCGTTTTTCTCGTTGCATTTATGGAGAACGCAACTGTAGTAGCACCATTGCCAGTTTCAACGCCAACAGTTTTCGCGCTTGCTAGCTTTTTAAATCCAGTTGGCATTGCAATAGCAGCAGCCCTCGGCGCAACCCTTGGAGAGACAATAGCTTATCTATTTGGCTATTGCGCTTCAAAGGCGATTGAGAAAAAAAGCAAGGAAAAAATGGAAGCTTACAGGAAAAAATTCGGGAAGCTCGGAGAGAAAATAACGTTTTTGATCTTCGTGTTCGCAGCCACCCCACTCCCTGATGATGTAATCGGCATATATTGCGGTAGCATCAACTACCCGTTGAAGAAGTTCCTGTTACCCCTTCTCATCGGAAAGCTCGTTTTGTATCTCTCGGCAGCTTTCTTCGGAGATGTAGTCCTTCAGGGTCTTTGGGCTTAGCTCGTAATCGTAAAACGTCCTGATTCTCATGCGCTTGTTTGCGCTTATCAATGGCCTTGGCAAACCAATTGCAATAGCTCGCAATAGGGCGCTTGAATACCAAGGCCTGTTCACCTCCTCTTTTACTGGGAACTTCAGCCTGCTTTTTATGTACGCTATTTCCGCTCTCGAATCTTCGCCGCGATCTTGGACGTAATAGGAGAAGTTTTGGATAAGGTGCGTTATTACAAATCCCATCTTCAGCATGAAGAGCTCAAACTCGTGCCAAAGCCTTGGTGGGGTTTCAAAAACAGAGATGCCAACATAGGCCACGCCATTTCTCTTTAACCCGGCAGCGCCACGAGATATGAAAGCCAAAAAGCCACTTCTCGTTTCCAATGGCTCGCAAGAGAAAACCTCAAACTTCCTTTTAAACTCAGTTGGCAATGGATGTGCAACATCGTATTCGAAAGCTTCCACATTTAGCTTCTCCCTTTTAGCAACTCGATTTATGAAATCGCAGATGCGCTCGTCTATTTCAAGCACCACCACTTTCTTCGCCAGATTGGTTAGCCCTATCGCTATGCTCAGTAAATCGTCATCGCCAATTATGAGAACGCTCTTCCCCTCTAAATCCAGGTTTTGTTGCATGAAAGCCACCCTCGCGATGACATCACTTGGCAGGATCCAATCCTGCAGGTAATTCAGATTGCAGCTCGGCCTATGCTTCGCTATTTTCCTGAACTTCTGAAGCAATCTCTTATGAGCTTTTAACTCAATTCCCTTCCCCTTGCACCTCGGGCAAATCCCTCCAAGCAGTTTTGTGTCGTTGAAACTCAAATAGCGAGTTGGAATTAGTTTCCCATCCTCAACTTTTAGGTAACCTTTTTCATAGAGCCAGTTAAGCCCGTGAATCAGGTCTTCTACGAAAAACCTATTCTCCGCTAAAAGGCGCGAAAAACGAAAGTGATTTCTCGCTAACAAACGCAAGAGCTTCTGCCTCGCTACTATCCCCATCGTCCATCCTGTCACCCCTGGCAAAAAGCCTAACAAGACGTTTCTAATGTTTTAAGAGAATGATGGTCAAGGGCGTGCTCGCGTTCCCGCGGTCCTGCGACCGCAGTACAAGCGAGTACGCTGGGCGGCTTAGCTTCGGTGTTCGAAATGGGTACCGGCGTACCCCGCCCGCTTTGGCCCTTGACCGATTTTTATGTTTGCTTGAAAACTTTAAAGATTTGCTTTTTCACTTTTTCCTTCATTTTTCACTTTTGCCACTTCACCCAGTCATCATAGATTTTCCCGTACTCCAACTGATCTTGCACATCATGGGCTTCTACGTTACGACTCACTCAATTAAATAAGTGCGATCAAAATAGCCTTATGC
>CAZYXF010000031.1:0-6585 GCA_964651025.1 uncultured archaeon | reverse complement strand
ACAAGGCCCATCAGAGCTTTAAACGCGATTTCTCTTGGCAGTTTTTTGAGCTCGCTCTCCTTTTCCTTTAGAAGTTTTTTCACAAGCTCGCGGAGTTCTCGTTGAGTTATCGCAAGCAAGTTAAGCTTCCTCGCCGCCTCTCTCGGCGAGATTTCGCTGCTCGCAACTTCCTTGAGCAGCGTTGGAATCGCTTCCTTTGCTATTTCACCTCTCTTTAGCATTGAGAACAACTCGAGATAATCGCTGGCTTTTATTTTCTCCACTTCCACCCCTTCTCTTCTGAGCGATTTAATAACGCTCGTCAGCACGTTTGCAAGAAGCCTTTCATCGACTTTCAATCTCCTCGCCTTAAGGAAGACCTCAAGCAAGGGCGAAACGATGAGCTCTTTGGCTGTGCTTTCACCAAGTCTAACCTTTAACTCATCGTAAAGCAAGTCTAATCTTTTTGGCAGGCTCTTTTTGATTCTCCTAATCTCACGCTTGCTCAACGGCAATGGCGGTATATCAGTTTCTGGATACAGGCGAGCCGCCCCCGGTAAAGGGCGCATGTAACGAGTTGTGCAGTCCTCGAGCGCTGCTCTCGTCTCCTCTGAAGGACCGGTTAACAAACGGGAGCAGTGCTCAAACAGAATGCTGGCTACTTTTTCATTGCCTTTCACGAGAAGGGCAACGTCATTATCGCCTATGTCGAGACCACGCAGATATTCTTGCTTCTTAATAACCTCAAAATCACCATTGAAGAGCTTCGCAATGTGTTTTAACTCGTCTACGACACGCCAATTTTGGAATAGCTTTTCTTCGAGAGCGTCGCAGAAGTTTCGCAACAGTATGACGCTTCTTTTCTCATTGTTTATCTTCATCTCCTTTAGCTCAACTCTTGCGCCTTGTGATTTCAAGCGCTTTGCAAGTTCGATTAAAGCGAGCTGCCTTTTCACCTCGTTCTCTATAACTTTTGCTATCATGCTCAATCGCTGCACACCCTTTATCTCGACCCTAGCTCCGTTAGCTATGGAAACGTTCAGGTCCTGTCTTATGCTCCCGAGGCCACGTTTAACCTTTTTGACGGACTTGCAAACAAGACCGATTCTAAACGCGATTTCCTCTATTTCCTTTGGAGTAAAGCCGCGGAGCAATCCTGTAGCTACTTCGACCAATGGTATGCCAAGCCTAGACAGCTTGTAATAAACTTCGTTTCCTCGCTTCTCGATTATTGCGGCTGCATCTTCTTCTAGCATTACGCTCGCGATCTCTATCTTCTTCCCTTTGTAATCAAGTTCGCCATTTAGACCAACGACGCATGTTCGCTGAAAGCCAGAGGTGTTGCTTCCATCTATTACTATCTTTCTCATCACGTGGATTTCGTCTGGAAGCTTGCAGTTGAAGAGCAGGGCTATCTTCATCGCCAACTCTAGCGCTTCGCGGTTAAGCTCGTGTATCGGCTCTTCATCGCACTCAACCAGGCAAGTCTCGTTTCTCGCTATGGAGTAGACGTAAGTCCTATCCTTAAGGTACTCGTGCTGAGCAGCAACATCAATTTCACCAAGCTCGCTAGCTACGGGGTGAAGCTTTCTCTTTATCCTCGCGATTTCAACCGCTTCCATTCCTGTGCTACAGGAGCAGAAGAGCTTTTCCTTTGTGTCAAGCTGAACGTGAAGCTCTATTCCAGCCTTGAGCCCCAGCTCTTTGTAGTCTAATTTTTCGCTCGTTTTTTCTTCTCTTTCGATTTCGTGTTTCTCCATCCTTTCACCTAGATCAAAAAGGTGTCGTAATCACTTCGCTTGCTAAGCTCGCCAGCAAGGTTGCGAAGCATGAGCTCGCGAATCTTTCGCTTGCTTTTAGTGTGTCCTAAAACCCAACCAAGCTTGACGTAAGCTACTTCTGGGAGCATGTCCTCGCAGTAAATGACGCCGAGCTGCGAGATTATTCGAAGGTTTCTGTAAACGTAAGGGTGAACCCTGCCGTAAATGCACTGCGAGGTCATAGCTATCGTAACGCCACGTTCAATTGCTTCCTTTATGTGAGGAGCCCAAGACAATTTTTTCCTTGGCGTCGATGTAGGGACATGGCCAAGCCCAGTGCCTTCGATTACGATGCCTCTCATTCCCAACTCAACGAGCTTGTCAATAATTCGAGGATCGCTTCCTGGAAACGCTTTTAGCAGCGCTACTCTTGGCTCAAATTTCGCGTCGACTTTTACCTTGCGGTCGCTCCTTTTCCTGTGGTTCTCGTTAATGATTTCGATTCTCTTATTCGGCCAAACTCTTGCAAGTGGTTTTTCGTTTACGCTTCGAAAGGCATCTCTTCTCGAGGTATGCATTTTTCTAGCCCGAGTTCCGCGGATGAAGTGGCAGTAATCATCGCTACTAGTGGCGTGCATGCAAATCCCAACCTCTGCTATATCGCTATAAGCCGAAATTATGCAAGCGCAAGTTAAGTTCATCGATGCGTCGCTTGAACCGCGATCGCTACTTCGTTGAGCTCCTGTGAAAACTACTGGTTTGTTCAAAGAACGAAGCATAAAAGAAAGGGCAGCAGCAGAATAGTGCATTGTGTCAGTTCCATGCGTTATCACAACTCCACGAACGCTCTTCTTGTTCAAAAGCCTTGCAGCCATTCTCGCCATTTCCTGCCAATGCTCATAGCACATGTCCTCGCTTGCCAAGCAAAATGGGGAGCGAAGCTCGACAAAGCTAACGAGATCGCGAAGCTTTGGCACAGCAAAGAGTATTTCCTCTGGCTTCATCGCCATTTTAACGCCACCGGTTAAGTAATCGACACGCGAAGCTATTGTGCCGCCAGTAGCGATGAGCGCTATTCCAGGTAAATCCTCTCGTTGCTTTATCTCAAGCTTTGGAAAGACCTCGAGCTTTCTCCTACCCTTGACCTTTTCTATCTTAACCCCTTTCTCAAATCTTATGCCTATGTTATAGCCGTTGTCGAGTTTTATGATGATGCAATTTTTATCGCCAAGTTCAATTCTGGGTAATAGATAACCCTCGTAGATTTGCTTGCCCTTTATCACCCTTATTCTATCCCCAGGCTTTATCCTCTTTCTTTTCAATAACAGCTCTATCTCGCGGGAGTACATGATTGTAGTTAGCTCTCTATTTATGAAAGTTCGCTAGACGCTTCTAGGATTATCTCCACTCCATTAAAAATAACTGGAAAAAGAAATCATGCTCGTGGCACCGCTTGCATTTGATTCCTTTGGAGTAAGGAGCATGGCAACTTTTGTCAAAGCCGGAAAAGAGAAGATAATAATCGATCCTGGTGTTGCTCTAGCGCCAACGCGATACGGATTAAAGCCAACGAAGCAGGAGTTGCTGGCGCTTGAGCTAGCAAAGGACATAGTGAAAAGGGTAGGGAAGAAATGCAACATCGCGATAGTCACGCACTATCACTATGACCATCACCCCTATCCAGAAGATGCCTCGCTATACAGCGCTTGTTTTTCTGGAAAGCGAGTTTTTTGTAAGGAGTTCGAAAAGGAGCACGCATCTGCGAGAAAGCGGGGGAAGATTTTTCTCGAAAAAGCTCGCGAACTCGCGAAAAGCGTTGAGTTCGCAGATGGAAAAGAAGCCAAGCTTCGTGGCTGCGAGCTTGCTTTTTCGCAAGCTGTTTGGCATGGTCATGAGGGAAGTAAAGTTGGTAGGGTCATAATGGTAAAGATAAAGGAAAAAAGGAGCGTTTTCCTCTTTGGAAGCGATGCCCAAAGCTTAGCTGATAAGCAAGCGCTTGATTATTTCATCAAAGCTAAACCAGAATTCGCAATTGTAGACGGTTTTCCAACGATTTTCGTTGGGTGGAGGATGAGCAAGAGCGACTTTGAAAAAGCGAACGAGAACTTGCTCATCGCGATAAGAAAAGCGAAGCCAAAAGTTATGATACTGGATCACCACATAGTTCGAGATATAAACTTCAGGGAGAAAATGCGTGCAGCATTTGAAGAGGCGAAAAAAGCGAAGGTGAAATTGGTCACAGCAGCTGAATTCTACGGCCTGCCGGATTTCTTGCTAGAAGCGAAGAGAAAAGAGCTGAAAAAAGGTGAGATAAGCGAGGGTGAAGTTGAGAGCTATTACAAGAAACTATGGCAAGCTATCAAGAGAAAAGCGAATTTATAAGCCTGGTTGTTCCAAGGTTTAACGCAAATATAAGGGAGAGAAAGAGGAAAAGCGTAACCCACTCGCTTGCGTTTAGCGGAACTACTTTGAAAACAGGGGCTAGTGGAGAGTAAATCAGCAGGACTTGTAGGAAAAGAGAAACCGCTATGCTCAAGAGCAAGATTTTGTTGGCGAAAAAGCTGCTTCGCTCGCTTTCCTTTATGGCTGCTATTCTGACGAATTCTGAAAAGACGAGCAAGGTGAAAAGTATCGTCCTCGCCTTTTCGATTCCACTTGACAGCGAGAGATAAAAAGCGAGCATGCACACCAGAGCTATCTCCACGCCTATGCCAAGAATCAGAGAAGCGAGTTTCTTATCTATTATCCCCTCGCCCTTCCTTCGCGGCGGCAGGTTCATGATTTCTTTACTTGCTGGATCAAGACCAAGCGCTATTGCTGGCAAACCATCGGTTAACAGGTTTATCCAGAGCAGTTGAATCGGAAAGAGCACGGGTTCCTTTAACGCGAAGCATATCGTGGCGAGAAAAACGATTGCGACTTCTGCCAAATTGCACGTGAAAAGGTAATTAACGAACTTCCTTATGTTCGCGAAAATCCTCCTCCCTTCTTCTACAGCGTTCCTTATTGTGGCGAAGTTATCATCGAGCAGAATTAAATCACTTGCTTGCTTCGCCACTTCAGAACCGCGAATCCCCATCGCTATGCCAACGTGCGCTTTTTTGAGAGCCAAAGCATCGTTAACTCCATCTCCTGTCATCGCAACTCTATAACCGCGAGCTTGCAGAAGCTCCAGAATTCGAAGCTTGTGAAACGGAGAAACGCGAGCGAATATGTTAATACCGCTTCTTATGAGCTTCCAGAGCTCTGAATCACTAATTTTCTCTACTTCCTCGCCTAACAAGCAAGCCTTGCTTTTCAGCCCTATCTCTCTTGCTATTGCAAGCGCAGTGTTTGGGTTATCACCAGTGAGCATCATAACTCGAATTCCAGCACGAGAACAATCGCTTATTGCATCTTTTACTCCTGCTCTCGGAGGGTCGCGAAGGGCTTCAAGCCCGAGAAAAACGAGGTTGTTTTCAATCTCGCTAGCTTGCGGTCTTTTCTTGCAGCGCCTGAAAGCAAAAGCCAGAACGCGAAATGCACGAGAAGCCAAACTTGCATTAGCCTTTAGTATCTCTTCTTTCTCCTTTTTAGTGAGCCTCTTGATCTTATTGCCTTTCATCACGTACTTGCACTTCCTTATCACGACCTCTGGTGCTCCTTTTGTGAAAACGAAGTACTCGTTACCTTTTTTCACGAGCACGCTCATGGCTTTTCTCTCGCTCGTGAAGGGTATCTCGTCGACGCGTTTATACTGCTTCTCAAGCTCGAACTTATCATAGCCGTTTTCCCCTGCGAATTGATTTATCGCCAGCTCTGTTTGATCGCCGATTAGCTTTTTCTTCCCGTTTTTAACGATTTCCTTCACGTTATTGCACAAGGCTGAACAAAGGAGCAAAAGCTTTGCGACTTTCTCATTTGCGATTTTTCGAAATGTCTTTTCGCTGATCTCTCTGAAGTTCATGTAAATGCGAGAGACCTTCATCTCGTTGGTTGTGAGCGTGCCTGTTTTGTCCGTGCATATGATATCGACGCTTCCAATCGACTCTATTATGGGAAGCCTTCTGACAAGCGCGTTTCTCTTTGCCATTTGTCTGGCTCCTAGTGCAAGCGTTAGCGTAACGAGTGCTGGCAATCCCTCTGGAATAGCAGCAACAGCAAGCGTTATACCAAGTAGAAGAGCCGACAAAAAGCCGAGCTTTTGCACCGATAAGGAGAACGTTATCAGAATCAAAGCTATCGTGCCAAGTGAGACCTTTTTCGTGAAGTCCTTTAGCTCGAGCTGAAATAAAGTCTCGCTTTCCTCAATCTCTTGCATTTGTTTCGCTATCTCTCCCATTTTCGTTCGCATTCCAGTTCTCGTTACCCTAGCTATGCACTCGCCATTCAGCACATAAGTCCCGAGATATATCTCATCGCCTCTTTTCTTCGAAACAGCAGTGCTCTCTCCAGTTAAAATCGCCTCGTTAACGCTAAGCCTTCTCGCTTTTAGAACTTCACAATCCGCTGGGACAACGTCGCCGGCTTCTACTATTACTATGTCACCTGGAACGAGCAGGCGAGCGTCTATCTCGCGAATTTCGTTATCCCTTATCACCTTTGCTCTTGGTGCTGCTAGCTCTCGCAGCGCTTCTATCGCTTTTTCTGCCTTGTAGTCTTGAATGAAGCCAGCCACGGCGCTTATTACAACGATAGTTATTATCAGGGTGAAATCTAACACACCACTGCTTTCGCCACTTACTATGCATATGCATAGCGAAGCCAACGCAGCGAAAATCAGGAGCAGTGTTATGGGAGACTTAAATTGCGAGAGAAAGATCATAAGCGGGCTAGCTTTTTTGTAGCGAATTATCTCATTTCTCCC
>CAZYXF010000030.1:4755-6689 GCA_964651025.1 uncultured archaeon | reverse complement strand
GATTCCTTTGTGCAGAAAAAAGGAAACAAGTACGTGCCGACGAAACTCGCGAAGGATATAGCATGGGTCAGCACGAAAAGGATATACAAGGAAGCTCGCCGCAATCCCTTTGAGTTTTGGGCCAATTTCGCGATGGAGCTTATTTGGTACAAGAAATGGCGAGTTGTTTACAAGGAAAAGCTGCCCCATTACGCTTGGTTCATTGGCGGTGAGCTTAACGCTTGCTTTAACTGCGTCGACCGTCATGTTGCAACGCAGCCGAATAAAGTCGCTATCTACTGGGAGCCAGAAGATCCTGAGGAGAGGGAAAGGAAAATAACCTACGGCGAGCTATTTCGCGAGGTCAACGAGTTCGCTCTGGTTCTCAAAAGGCTTGGGGTTCGTAAAGGAGACCGCGTCGTAATCTACATGCCGATGATACCAGAAGTCATCTTCGCCATGCTGGCTTGCGCTCGCATTGGAGCGATTCACAGCGTCGTTTTCAGCGCGTTTTCAAGCGAAGCATTGAGAACGCGAATCTTAGATGCGGATGCAAAGCTTGTAATAACATGCGATCACTATTATCGAAGAGGGAAAGTAATCGATTTACTTTCAAGCGCGAGAGAGGGGATAAAGGGAACAAAGGTCAGAAAAGTTCTGGTCGTTCCGAGGAAAAGAAAAATTGAAAAAGAGCTCAGGAGAAATGAAATAGCTTATAACGAGCTGAGAAAAGAGGTCAAAGGAAAGTATTGCGAGCCTGCTAGAATGAAAAGTGAAGACTTGCTCTTCATCCTTTACACAAGTGGAACAACGGGCAAGCCCAAAGGGATCATGCACGCGACAGGCGGGTACACAGTTCAAGCTTATGCGACAGCAAAGCTCGTATTTGACTTGCACGATTTCGACGTCTTCTTCAGCACAGCTGATATTGGATGGATAACAGGTCACACGTATTCTTGCTATGGTCCACTACTCAACGGAGCGAGTTTCGTCATTTACGAAGGGGCGCCAAATTATCCAGATTGCGAGAGAATCTGGCAGATAATAGAGAAGTACCACGTCACGATTTTCTACACAGCGCCTACGTTGATAAGAATGCTCATGCGGTATGGCGATGAGCACGTCAAGAAGTATGAACTCGAGACTTTGCGAATTCTAGCGAGCGTTGGCGAGCCAATTGATGCGAAAGCTTGGAAGTGGTATTTCAAGTTCGTTGGAAAGGCGAGATGTCCGATTATCGATACATGGTGGCAGACAGAAACAGGGGGAACGCTGATAAACACCTTGCCTGGAGTTGGGCCATTTGTTCCATGCTATGCTGGCCTGCCGTTTCCTGGAACGAGATGGGATGTATTTGACGAGGATGGAAAGCCATGCAAGGCAAATGTAGAAGGCGAGCTAGTTGGCTTGCCACCATTTGCTCCAGGCATGCTTCGCGGAGTCTGGAGAAACGAGCAAAGATACGTGAAAACCTATTGGTCCAGATATCCAAACGCCTATTTAGTCGAAGACAGAGCGTTCAAGTCAAAAGAAGGGCTGATACGCATAACAGGAAGGAGCGACGACGTCATGAAGGTAGCAGGCCATCGTTTGTCTACTGCCGAAATAGAAAGCGCGATAGCATCGCATGAAAGCGTTGCTGAATGTTGCGTGGTTCCAATGAGACACGCGATAAAAGGCGAAGTTCCACTTGCTTTAGTTGTGCTGAAACACGGAGCTAAGCCGAGTGAGAAGTTAAAGCTCGAGGTAATCAAACAAGTTGAGAGGAAGATAAGCAAGATAGCAAGGCCGAGCGATGTTATATTTGTCTCGCAACTACCGCAAACGAGAAGCGGAAAGATAATGCGCAGGCTGATTCGACGCTTATTGGCGAGAGAAGCTCTTGGCGATTTATCGACGCTTGCCAATCCAGAGAGCATCAACGAGATAAAAAGCGCGTTGAAGGAAAAGGGCTA
>CAZYXF010000030.1:0-4655 GCA_964651025.1 uncultured archaeon | reverse complement strand
TTCAGCTCCTCGGCTTGCTCTGGCAGATAATACCAAAGGTGATAGCCTTTGAACTTCCTCGGCAATTTCGCTCTTTCTATCGCAAAGCCCCTCTGTTTCGCGAGCAAATAGAGCTCGCTGTGTTTTGGAAATTTCTTTACCGCTTCGCAAACTGGCAATGGGCCACTGGTTTTTACGTACGCGATGAACTCTTCGACCTTGCTTTTCCTCGGCTTTCTTCCCAATTTCACCCAGGCATAAACGCAAGAATAGGATAAGTTAAGAAGCTCTGCTATTTCCTTCACGCTCTTTCCCTCTTTGTAAAGCTCAACAGCCCTTTCATAAAGCCTTGAGTAAAACTCCTTGGTTTTCCTCAGCTTGCTCATTTCTTCCCTTCAAGCACGCGAAGTTGCAAGATTGCACAGATCAAAAGCGTGGCTACGATAGCGAGCAAGTACTCGCCAATCGCTACAGCAAGCCCAATCGCAGCAGTCGCCCACAAACTCGCTGCTGTCGTTATGCCAACGACTTTTTTACCTCGTTGCTCCGCTATTATCGTCCCAGCTCCTATAAAACCAACGCCAGTCACAACGCCTGCAGCTATCCTCGCTGGGTCGCAAGTCTCGCAAGTGAAGTGTTGCGAGACTATCATGAACAGGCATGAGCCGAGAGCAACGAGCATGTGCGTTCTCAGGCCAGCTGGTTTATGGACGAGCTCGCGCTCCATGCCGATAATGCTGCCGAGCAATGCTGCCAAAAGGATTTTAAAGAGCTCATTGGTTAAAATCAGCTCGAGCATGAATTATTTGAAACACGCAATTTAAACCCGATTTAAGGGTTCATGAGAAAAACAAAATGGGCGATGAGCGAACCGTCCCAGTCAGAGAAGCGATGAAGACAGGGATAGATCGCGAGCCCGTTAATCTAACGCCTTTTCCTTGCTCCCCAAAGCTCAATCACCAGACTTTTCCTTAGATAGCGCTTTCTCATCGCGTGCTCATGTAGAGCGAAGAACAGCATTAGAGAGAAGCTTCCAACAATAGACGGGAAATCGCGAGAGATAAGGGAGATGAAAAAGGCAAGCGATGCGATTGAAAAACAAATGTGAGCCGCTAGGCTTTGAAATGAAAACTCAAAAACCAAACTCTCTTTTCCCTCACTTTTGTATTTCTTGCCTCTCATTCGCTTGCTCATGATCACTCGCTCTCCTCTTTAAGCTCGCTCGGAACGCTTATGGACTTTATTATCACTATGTCTCCAATGCTCTGGACTATGTGGAATGGAACTACGACGCCCTTCTTTGCCCCAACGAACTTCGCTAAGTAAGAGCCCCGAGCAACGTCTATCAAAATGCCGCGAACGCGAAATCGCTCTATGTCCAAATCGAGGTCAGCTACTCTACCGCAGTAAAGCCCGCGATCAGTGAAAACGTCTTTGCCAACGAGCTCGCGAAAGCTTTCTACAGTTACCATGAAGCTAATGGAGTGGAGGATTTATATTGTTTTTACTTGCAAGCTCTTTCTAAAAACGAGAGCAACTCCTTTTCCTCTTCTGTTAGCATCTCTCCAAGCTTCTCCTTAAACGCGATGAAATCGCTTTCCTTTAACTTCGTGAAAAGCTCGTCTCCTTCTTTCACGTTTCTCCCAATCGTAGCGCCGCTAACGCTTATCGCAACCCTACTGCCTTGCCTCGCTTCCTTTATCGCAACCCCTTCGCTTTGAATCTCTTTTATCTCACCAACGACTTTGCCTTCCCTGTTCATCAACACAACGCCTGGCTTTATTTTGCCAATCGCAACCTCAACGCCGAAAATAGCCGGCTTGCTCCTCCTGAAAACAAAGCCAGGTAAAACGCGGAGCTTCGCAGGCCATGTAACGAGCTCAAGCAGTTTCTTAATTTCGAGCTCATGCAAGCGCTTGCAATGCTCTTCATAAGCTTCAACTAACTTGTAGATGACATTGCCTTCTATTATCGCAACTCCCTTTGCAATCGCTAGCGCTTTTATTTCATCGCTTGCTGTAACATTGAAAGCCAGGATGCATCTATGTTTTTTCTCTTCCAATAGCGAGGCTTCAAAAACATCTTCCTTATTAACATTTCCAATCTCCGCCTTTCTTATCGCAATTCCACGGTCGCGAAGCATCTTCAGCAAAGCTTCTAGCGAGCCAAGTGTATCTGCCTTTGCTATAACTCCGCTTATATCGCGAGCGAACTCAATCGAGGCTATCTCGCTCCTCACTTCTTTTACCAACTTTTCAACCTCGTTTTCATCGCTCGTCGCTAAAATCGTTGAGCCGGCTAACACGTTAGTTAAATCAACGCAAGCCAATCTCGCACCACAGGCAGCAGTTATTTCGTTTACTTGTCTGAATCTCTTCTCAACCCTTATGTCCTGTGCTTCTCTTGGCAACAAGATTGCTTTAACCCTCGTGACTTTAACTTCCCTCCCACCTATGACCAAGAAATCGCCTTTCCTCAACCTGCCATCGTAGAGAACGACGTCAATGACCTTTCCAAACCCTCGCATCTCCTTGACCTCGAGCACAACGCCCCTTGCCAAATTCGACAGCTCTAACTTTCCTTTCAGAAATCTCTGTGCCAAACCAGCAAGAACAAGTAAGAGCTCGCTTATACCTTCGCCACTAATCCCAGAGCAAGGTACTATCGCAACTTCTCTCGTGAAGTCCTTAACCCTGTCAAAGCGCTCGCTTTCAAATCCGCGTTGCGACAGCTGAGAAACGAGCATGTAAACTTTTTTCTCTAACTCATCTCTTGCCCTTTGATTCTGAAGTTTGAAGCTCTCCAAAAATGAGCTCGTTTCCCTAGCATTCCAATACGGCAACAAGTCTATTTTCGTCGCAGCCACGACAAAAGGAACGCGGTATTCGCGAAGTATTGCTAGGCTCTCGTCTGTCTGCGGTTGGAAACCCTGATTTATGTCTATGACCAAAATCGCTAAATCGCTCGCTGCCCCACCTCGCTTGCGAAGCGTTACAAAGGCTTCATGACCTGGGGTGTCGATGAAAAGCAGCCCAGGGATTTCGAGTTTTATGTTATACTTCTCGAGCAGGTCACCACAGATGTTGATTATCGTTTCTCTCGATACATAGCTCGCCCCAACATGCTGCGTTATTCCACCTGCCTCTTTCCTCGCAACGCTGGTTTTTCTTATCTTGTCAAGCAAGGTTGTCTTCCCGTGGTCAACGTGACCGAGAGTCGCGACAATTGGAGAGCGAATCATGCTACGCACCGCTATGGAAAAGTATTGACCCAGAGGATAAAAGAGGTAAAGGTGAAAGAGCAAAAGTTAAAAAACCAAGTTTTGGCTCGCTGCTTGCTACAATCGACAGAAGTCGAAAAGCTTTAAATTATTTTTCGCAAAATTTATATTGGTGCGAGCATTGAAGAAGAAAGTTGCGATCAACATCTTTGAGAACGAGCTCGTTCCAAAGCACGAGATATTGAGCGAAGAGGAGAAGAAAAAACTGCTTGAAAGGCTTGGAATAAAGGAAAAGGAGCTTCCGAAAATACTTGAAAGCGATCCAGCAGTTCGCGCTCTTGGGGCGAAAAAGGGAGATGTCATAAGGATAACGAGAAAATCCCCAACAGCAGGGGAGTACTATTACTATCGTCTTGTCGTCTGATTGGGATCATGTTGAACAGATTGGAAACAATTTTACACGCATTTGCCCGCGATGTTGGTTTCGTTGAGCATCAGTTGAGGAGCTATAACGAGTTCGTAAGGCATGGGATACAAAGAGTGATAGACGACATAGGCGAGATACCGCTTGAGACAGAAGCCGGAGAGTTCATCCTAAAGCTCGGAAAGGTTCACTTGGACAAGCCCAGCGTGAAAGAGGCGGATGGGGCAACGCGATTCATAACGCCGATGGAGGCGAGAGTTAGGAATTTGACCTATGCTGCTCCAATCTGGCTTGAGATAATTCCTGTCATAAACGGAATTGAGCAAGAGCCACAGATAGCGAAGCTTGGGGATTTGCCGGTAATGGTTAGAAGCGAGATTTGCGTGACGCATGGGCTGAGCGATGAGGAGCTGATAAAACTTGGCGAAGACCCAAGAGACCCAGGTGGATATTTCATAATCAACGGAACTGAACGCGTCATAGTGATGTGCGAGGAGCTTGCTCCAAACCTGGCTGTTGTTGAAAGACGAGGTGGAATAGAAACAGCGCGCATAAACAGCGAGGCAGCCGGCTTCATCCAAATGCACCTGATAGAGAGAAGAGGTGGGCTGTTTTACATAAGCTTCGC
Source organism: uncultured archaeon (assembly GCA_964651025.1). Lineage (GTDB taxonomy): Archaea > Aenigmatarchaeota > Aenigmatarchaeia > GW2011-AR5 > JAHLMP01 > CAZUUD01. The sequence goes on along the minus strand of CAZYXF010000030.1, from coordinate 404 downwards.
TAACGTGAAAAAGTTCCCATTGATAATTTTGTTGCGAGCTCTTGGAATGGAAAGGGATAAAGACATAATCGACGCTATTCAGCCAACGCCAGAAATGGAGGAAGATCTGTTCTACAACTTCACTGAATTCCCAATCCGAAGCGAGCAAGAGGCTCGTGAGTACATGGCGAAGAAGCTGCACATAACTCGAGCGAAGATGACACACATAAACGAGATTTTGGACCGCTACCTTTTGCCACATATAGGGCAAGAGAGAAAAAACAGGCTGGAAAAGGCGCTTTACCTATGTAACGTCATCGCAAAGCTCATGAAGCTCGCTTATGGAATGATAAGACCGCAGGACATAGATCACTACGCTCACAAGCGCGTTCGAACAGTTGGCGACTTCCTCGAAGTTCTATTTC
>CAZYXF010000029.1:0-7063 GCA_964651025.1 uncultured archaeon | reverse complement strand
CGATTATTGGCGATGCTCCTGTTCCAGTCCCGCCCCCTAAGCCGCAAGTTATGAAGACCATGTCGCTCCCCTCTATGACTCGCTTCAGCTCGTTCCTGCTCTCCTTTGCAGCTTCTTCACCAATTTTTGGGTCGGCACCGGCTCCCAAGCCACCTGTTAGCTCCTTTCCTATCAGAACTTTTACGTCCGCATCTGTGTAGAGCAAGTCCTGTGCATCTGTGTTAACAGCTATGGTTTCAGCTCCTGTTATCCCGAGTTGCATGAGCCGTGTTACTGTGTTATTCCCAGCTCCCCCTACTCCAATGACCTTTATTATCGTTCTCCTAGACTCGAGCAGCTTCCTCAGCTCTTTATCCGCAGATTTTTTCCTCGCCACGGCCATTGTATTTTCTTTTTGGAAAACTTATTTAAAGCTCTTTTCGCTTTGCTCTTGCGATTTCATGCAAAATTTAAAATAGTAGTAGTACTAGTAATAGTAGTAGGAGAACATGAAGCTGAAGTGCACAAAATGCTCGCATGTTTGGGAGACGAGAAAGGAGCGAATACCTGCGCAGTGCCCTTACTGCAAGTGCTCTACTTATTATCACAAACCGATCATCTTAAAGGAGAGAAAATAACCCGCTGGTTTCACGCTTTGCTTTTAACGCTTTTTCACACCTTTAGTAATGAGATGCTTGCTCATAACTCCGCCAACTGATTGGAAGAAACTCCTTCCGAAAAAGGAAAGAGAGGTTCTCAAATCACTTCTCTCAGAAGTGAGGAAATATGAGCGCTTTTATGTCAGCTCCTCAAATCCAGAGTTAGCGCAGTTGTGGTGTGCCCTTTTACTACTAAAAAAGCAAATTGAAGAGCTGAGGGAAAAATTAAGGGAACTTGGGCCAGACAATAGGAGAGCTTTGAAAGGGAAAGAAGTGGAAGAGAGGAGCAAAAGGGAAGAGATAAAACGGATTATGGAGAGGTTTTAAGGTTTAAGTTTTCTCCCAACATGTTTAGATGGGGCTCTCTCCAGACCTCTGCTCATTTCTTTGTTTTTTAGCGCTAGTCTGCGCTTTCATTTACGCGAAGAGGAAAGAGATTGAATTTAGATTTCCCATGCTTTTGGTAAGAACGAGAAGGGGCAAAAAAGCAATTTCCACCTTTGTGAAAAAGCACAGGAATATCGCCTCGATTCTCATAGCCTTTTCCTCCTTGCTCTCGCTTCCCTTGATGCTCTACGCTTGTTACGAGATTCTTAAGAGCACTTACGAGATCTTATCTGGAACCAGGGAAATCGGCGCGATGCTGGTTTTACCAGCCCCAGTAAGGGAGTTTGAGCTAAAGCCCGGCTTTCTTCTTTCCCCATGGTATTACTGGGTTATTGGCGTTGCGATTGTCGCTATCCCACACGAACTCGCGCATGCCATTGTGCTCCGCGCTTTAAAAATGCGAGTAAAGTCCATCGGTGTATTCTTCCTTTTCTTCTTACCAGGTGCTTTTGTTGAGCCAGATGAAAAGGAGCTTAAAAGAGCAAAGCTAAAGCAAAAGCTCGCTGTTTACGGGGCTGGCTCTCTCGCAAATCTAACGCTTGCCCTGCTTTGCTTCACTTTGATGAAACTTGTTCTCCACACCTTCTATGAGCCAAGTGGTTTAATATATAGTGGCGTCATCGCTGGCTCTCCTGCCGCAAGGGTTAATCTTAGCGGAGCTATCCTGAGCGTTAATGGAGTTGAAATAAATCAAGTTAGTGATTTGGCAGAGCTTCTGGCAAAGATAAAGCCAGGAAGTGAGATAACGATAAAAACGACGAGTGGGATTTTCAATTTGACCACGGCGAGGAGAAACGATACAAACGCCTCTTTCATAGGGATAGCAGGCCCTTTCTCGACGAGATATGTAGTAAAGCGATTCGCAAAGAGCTACGCGACTTCCATCTTTTCCCTTTACAAGCTCCTATCTTGGCTCGCTTTTCTCAGTTTTGGAGTTGGCGTTTTTAACATGTTGCCCATCAAATTCCTCGACGGCGGCGAGCTTTTTGAAGCCCTTGTTAGCAGGTTCTCAAGCAAGTGCAAAGACCTGGCGAATTTGATTTCCGTCCTTTTCTTGATTCTACTCGTCATAAACCTTGGCGGTGGGCGACTTCTGAGATAAAGCGACTTGAGAAAAGGAAAATTAGTAACGTCTCGTGGGGAATGGCTTTGAGAACACGTAATACTTTTCCTTTCCACTCAGCTCTTGAAGAATTCGCTCCTTCACTAGCTTCTTGAAGTTCTTTATCCCGGTTTTTTGCTCGAGCTCTGCTATGCTAGAGAAAGGCCTGTTTTCTATTATGGCGAGCGCGAGCTTCTTTCCAATTCCTGGTATTAGCTCGAGTTTATGCAAGCGCGGTGTTATCAAGCTCGCGTTGTTTATTATTTCAATTATCCGCTTTTCATTCGCCTCTATGAGTTTGTCAAGCACGCTATCGAGGTTTTCCCTAGCAAGGCTTGTGAGCTCGTCGAGTTTCAATCTCCTTTTCACCCTAGCTATTTTATCGCGCTCTCCACTTCCTATGTAGACCCGCTCCTCTGGGGCTAAAGTAACCCCTTCTTTTGCAACGAGTTCAAGCAAAGTGAAAGCGGTTTCTCCAATCGCTTGGGCTATTGGCATCGCTACTCTTGAACCAGCGTAGCCATGGGGCAAAAAGTCCAGCACTATTGCATACTCTTCTCTCGGCAACACCGCCATGAAAGAAAAGCAAGCCACGCTTTAAATTCGTGAGAAGCGTTGTTAAAATTTAACGAAGTTCACTTTCCTTCTATCTCCTTTTTGAGCAACTCGGCTATTTGCTCTATTTCGCTCCTTTTCAACTTCTCCTTTTCTAAAATAACGCCGACTTCTTCGGGAATTGTCGGAAGGGCGTTAATAAGCTCAACAACTTTCTCTGGCTTTAATAGCTTTGTTTCGAGCAAGGCTTTCTTGAGCTTCTCAACCTTTGACATCGATAGTTTTGGCACCTTGTTTAAGTACTCAACGCACATCTTCTGTCTCGGCTTTAGCTCGCGCTCCTTTGCTACGCTTTTCATTATCTCTCTCGCTTCAGTTATGGTAATCGGCTCCTCCTTCAAGATTTCCATCTTTTGACTTCTTTCAAGAAGAAATAAAATTTTACTTTTCAGGAAACTCACGTGCTATTTGCGTTAACACACTCCACGCGTATTTGACCAGGCCTTCATACTCAGGTGTTGAAACGCGCTCTAAAACTTCTCCGGTAGAAGTTCTCCCTTGCTCTTCCTCGAGAAATGACTTAAGTATGTCCCAAGGTATCGTGATGTAAAGCCTTACCTCTCCTGGCAATGAATTGAGATCGTGGACTTCAAATAGCCCTGAAAGTAGCAAGTTCTCAACGAATTCCTCGCTTTTGTCTTCATCAACGCTTATTGTAATGTGTGGAATAGTCGGAAGTCCTTCGTGGTCCTCTGCTAATCCTGAGCAAGAGCTCCCAGAGGTAAAGAGGTGTGGATTTCGGTTTATTGCCTTGACAACTTCCCTTATATTTCGATCGACGAATTCCTCTACATTGCCCCACGCGAGTGACCTCCCACTTCTATCGTGATCTCTATAAAATTCCTTAATGTCATTAAAACCTCGCTGATCTATTATGATGTTTCTGTAGCCAGACACGTATGCCTCGTAGTTTTCAACTCCCTTGCCATGTCTCCTCTCTATGTTGCTACCGATACTTATCGTACTCTCTGGTGTTATCAAGTTGTAACTTTCTCCTTGGGATAAGAGCAAAGCGAACTCCGCCTCTTTAACGAAGTTTTCTAGGGGTTCATCACGCCAATTTGTTATATGAACTTGTTTCGTAGCTCTGCCGTCTAAGGATATGGCTAAGAGGGTATATCTTCTGCCTCCTTCCCTTTCATTCACGTCTACAACAACATAACTTTCCATAATATAACTACTTATAGGTGGTATTTAAAATTACTGTATCTTCTTCAAGTGCTCTGGCGTTACTATTAGCGTTTTCTCCGCGTCGAAGTCGCGAACCTTGATTATATAAGCTCTTCCTCGCTTGCCGATCACAACGCCCGTTCTTCCGTGAAACCTCGGATGCGGAAAGTTGTGTGATGCCGGACAAATCTTTATCGCGACCCTATCTCCAATCTCAAACTTCTGCAGGAATAAATTCGGCTTTATGGTTTCTCTAACTTGCAGTTTGTGCCTTGTCTTTCTCCTTGGCCCATGAGATTTACGAACCATTTTATCACCCTGCTTTGCCTTGCAATCCAGGAATTAGCTCGCGAAGCTTCTTGCTCGTCCTCTCTATCGCTTCTCGCAATTTTCGCTCGTTCCTCTCTATGGCCTTCAACCTCACTTCTATTTCTTCCTTCCTCTCCTCAAGCTCCCTTTTCAATTTACTCTTCTCGACCTTTACCATAACAGGCCCAGCTATTTTATAACTTTCTTTAACGTCCTCTTTACCGAGTTCTGTGAGCGCAAGTTCGATTTCCGCTTTTTCTAAGATCAGCGACTGCTTCTGCAACAAAAGGGCCTCTAGCTGCCGATTTTGTGCCTGCAATTGAGCAAGCGTTTGCTGCGCTTCTTTGCTTAGCTCTGGCATGCCATCACCTAGCTTTAACCCTACGCTCAACGTTAGCAGCTGGCTTTATCGCTATTCGATAGCCGCAATACGGACACTGCAGCTTTTCCCCTGCCTCAAACAGCTTGCCGCAACTCAGGCATTTATATTTCACCTTCGCCATGTCTTTCACTTGGGCTCGAGCTTAAATTCGTATGCATCGCTCGCGAATTTAGTTCCGCACTTTCTACACTGCCAAATCCCAGCGGCAACTCTTTTGACAGCAAGCCTATTGCAAACTGGGCAGCGATACTTAGCGCGAGCCTTCTTTACAGCCTGCCACCATCTCTCGCGTGGCTTTTTACCATAGCGAGATACCATGAATGTGAGTTGGAATTCTCTTAAATTCGTTTTGGCTTGTTTTTGAACGAGTGGCAACAACTTCCTAACCAAAACCATGCAGGGGGCCGGATTCGAACCGGCGGAGGGCCTACGCCCACAGGAGCCTCAGTCCTGCCCCTTCGGCCACTCGGGCACCCCTGCGTTATTTTTTATATCCAGAAAACGATTAAAATTATCGATAGCATGACGACTAGGTTAAGGTTGGTCTTCCTTTTGTTTTTGCTCCTTTGTCTCAAGCTTGCCAGCGCCTTTGAGTTCAACGTAACGCCAAGTTTCGCAAGCGTCTCTGTTGGCGAGACTTTTGCTTTCAACCTCACGTTAAGAAGCGAGAGAGACGACTGGATATCACTTCGCGTTCACGGGATAAAGCCGTGGATGACCATCGAAAGCATTGGAAAAGTCGAGGCGAATAAAACTATAGTTCGTCACTTCTATGCCTCGCCTTTTTATCGAACGAAACCTGGCTTTTACAGGGTTAGGATAGAGGCTTATTCCACTGTAACGAACGAGAGCAAGAGCGCAGAGGTTACGATAAGCGTCGTCCGAAAAGCGTTTGCTGAGATAAAAGAACTAAAAGTCCTTGGCGAGCCAAAACCGCTCTCTACGATAACAGCGTCCGTTGTTTTAGCTAATCCTGGAAGCGTGCCAATAAGCGACGTGGTTGCGAGCTTCAGGTTTGGGAATGTGAGTGCTGTCGAAGCTGAAAAGAACGTTTCACTAACGCTTGTTGCTGGCGAGACAAAAGAGATTAACGCGAGCTTTAAGCTCGAGGCTTGCAAGCCAGCCGGCTTCTATTGCGTTAGGGTGTTTGCGTTGCACGAGGGGGAAGAGATGGATAGCGACGTGAGATGCTTCAAGCTAAGAGAAATAGCTATAATCAACGAAAGCGAAGAGGTGAAGCCAATTTTCTTTGGGGAGATAAGGAAGATAAAAGTCACTAACCTTGGTAATGGAAAAGCGAAAAACGTCACGGTAACAAGAGAGCTTGGACTTGCCTCGAACTTCTTCAAGGCTATGCAGCCTAAGCCAAGCTTTAAGGACAAAAAAGTGGTTTGGGTAATAGAGGAAATACCTCCTTGTGGAAGCGTAACGATAAGCTACAAAATCGATTATCTCCCGTTTTTCACCTTCGTTTGCTTCGTTGGCCTTGTTTCCTATTTCGCTGCGCTTAAGTTCAGGGCGGTTGAGCTTAATAAGTTCGTGATGGAGCGTAAGCGGGTTCGCGTTGGTAGCTCGTTTAGGGTCGTGCTTGAGGTGAGGAACAAAAGCACTCGTGAAATCTCGCGAGTTATGATCCGCGACTTCGTTCCTGCCATTTTTGCTATTCGTGACTTCGTTGCACTAAAGCCAAAGAGGAAAAAGAGAGAAGATGGGGTTGAGCTAGTCTGGCAGATAAGAAGGCTAAAGCCTGGAGAAGAAAGAGTGATGAGCTATCGTTTGATCTCGCTGGTTGGTGTGAAGGGAAGCGTTAGGCTGCCAAGGGCGAGGTTATACTATAAGATAGGGGAGAAAGTGAAGGAAGTTCTCTCTAATGTGGCAAGAGTTGGGGTCTGATTAATCTTCGTAGGAAGTTAAGCTAATTTTCCATCCAAGCTTATGACATATTTCCATCACTTTTTCAACAGCACGTCCCATGTCGAAACTTAGATCGATTCTCTTCTCTTGTGGGTAAATCTCTATGCTGACCGAATCACCTTCAAATTCTATCTCGTAAATCCCGCTTTTCCTCTTTAAAACCGTGCAACCCTCCATTCTAAGTTCGTTTAACAACTCCTCAACAAATCGCGCGCTCTCTGTGTTAGTAATCGGTTCCTTTCTCATAGAAAGAATGGGTTAAGAGATTTAAATTTGTTATTTTGAAGTGGTGTAACACTTGCAAATTAAATTGCGAGTCCCGCCCGCCGGATTCGAACCGGCAACCTCCCGGTTGCTGCGAGCGCCGCTGGGGAGCGCGTTCGTCAAAACGCGCCTACAGCCGGGCGCTCTACCGTTGAGCTAGGGCGGGCTAATTTACCTTTGGCTTGAAGCTTTAATTTATTCAGGTTATGTAAGACTTCACTCAAGATTTTTTACGTGATTCGGCAAACTGGAAAGTGATTGTGGTGGAAAATATAAAGCTCG
>CAZYXF010000028.1:0-7100 GCA_964651025.1 uncultured archaeon | reverse complement strand
GAACCAAGCATCAAATATATCGCAGCGCTCATCACTAACCCCTATGACAAAGGCGCCACGAGCCTTCGCTTCCTCAACGTTATTTATGGTTTCCACAAAAGTGTAGTCGTGGGGTGCAATTGCAACGACTGGAACGCCGGCCTCAATCAAGGCAAGCGTCCCATGCTTTAATTCGCCGGCTGGCATGCCTTCAGCGTGAACATAGCTTATTTCTTTAAGTTTTAGCGCGCCTTCACATGCAACAGCGAAATTTATGCCGCGAGCTATGTAATAAAAGTCCTTCTTGTCCTTTAGCTTGGTAGCGAGTTTCTTTATCTCTTCCTTGTAGCTCAAAATGTCCTTCAAATCGGCTGCGATGCGCTTTAGTTTTTCTTTAGCTTCATTAAACCTCGCGACCATAGCATGTGAAAGTAAGTAAAAAATGGCGAGTTGGTTTACAAAGCTCTTCGTCGCTGCAACGCAAATCTCCGGCCCAGCGTTTATCGAGATCACGTAATCAGCTAGTCTTGACAAGGTCGAGCCAATAACGTTAACTATCGCAAGCACTTTCGCCCCTTTTCGCTTCGCAACCCTAACCCCAGTTAAAACATCCGCTGTCTCCCCGCTTTGCGATACCGCTATAACAAAAGTCTTCTCGTTTATAGAATCAGCGAAGTAGTGAAACTCGCTTCCAGCTATTACTTCGCAGAACTTGTCAGCGACTTTTGAAAACAGATAGCGCCCTATCAGTGCAGCGTGCCTCGAAGTCCCACAAGCTGTTAGAACGCAATGCTTGCTTCTCAGGATTTCAAGGGCTATTCTCACGAAATCGCCCTCGTCTTGCGCTAGCGCCGCTTTTAGCACAGCTGGTTGCTCAAGTATCTCCTTCAACATGTAGTGCTCGTGTTCGCCTTTACTAACACTTGCATAGCTCCATTCGACTCGCGAAACTTCTTTTTTAACTTCTTCTCCAGTTTTCAACGAAAGCACTTCAACTACCACTTTAACACCACCATCTCATCTTCGTCGAGAAAGATGACGTCTTTAGTCTTGTCCAAAATGGCTAAAACATCGCTGGCGAGATAATAGCTTCCATTTCCAACGCCGACTATTAGTGGCGATTCCCTTCTCGCCCCAATTAGCAGGTCGAAGTCCTTGAAGATCACAGCAACTGCAAAACTCCCTTCCAGCTTGTTAAATGCTCGCCAGCAAGCTTGCTTAACTGACAAGCCTTTCTTCAGCTCGTCCTCAATCAAATGCGCGATCACCTCGCTATCGGTTTGGCTCCTAAACCTATGTCCGCGTGCTTTTAGCTCCTCTCTCAGCTCCGCGTGATTTTCTATTATGCCATTGTGAACTATCGCTATGCTGTTGTCGCAACTTAAGTGGGGATGAGCGTTCTCCTTTGTCACGCCACCATGGGTTGCCCACCTCACATGAGCTATTCCAGCATTTCCGCCAAATTCTAGCTTTTCTACTTTTTCAACGTCCCCTACATCTTTCAAAACCTCTATCCCGTTCTCATTCCTAACAGCAAACCCATAGCTGTCATAGCCCCTATAAGTTAGCTTTTTAATGCCAGCCAGCAATACATCGCCAAGCTTTTCGTTATAGTTAGCGGTCAAACAAGCAAATATACCGCACATCAATTTGAGTGCGAAACTCAGGAATTAACCTTTATTACGAAAAAATTGTGAAAATTTACTGCGTTTTTTCTCACACTTTTATAAATTTGTTAGAGTGATTAGCATGGGAAGAAACGGCTATTTCGTTGATCTGAACGAAAATGGAGCGAGGGTATTGCCGGTAAAGGTCCTTGAGAAAAATAAAGTTCTCCTTTCTGAGCTTTCGATGCGCATTCTTGAGCTTCTTGCTGAAAAGCCAATGTACCCAAAGGAAGTCGCGAGAAAGCTACGAGTTCAAGAGCAAAAGGTTTACTATCACATGCGCAACCTGGAAGAGCTTGGAATAATAAAAGTGGCCTTTAGCCAGCAAAAACGCGGGATTTTAGCAAAGTATTACGAGTTGGAAAAACCCGGAATCGCGATCCTCTTCGCGGAGCCAAGATATGTGAACAAGCTAAGGCTGCTTTCCTCAGCTCGCGAGGATTTCCTTCGCCCTTTTGTCACAAACGGCTTTTTGAACGCGCTTTTCGTTGTTGGTTCTCCAGAGCTTCATGGCGAGCACATGGCCAGGGCTCGAGATCTGCCACTTGCAGCGAACTTAGCGATGTTCTTCGCAACCTTTATCAACGAGTTCAAATTTGGCTGTGTTAAGCTGGACGTTGAAGTTGAGAAAAAGAGCGAGCTCAAAGAGAACAACCTCATACTCATCGGCGGACCTGCTGTTAACTCGATCACAGCAAAGGTGAACAAGTACTTGCCGATAAGGTTCGTGAGGAAGAACAAGTTCTACTACGCTGTTTACTCGAAGGCGACAAGAAAGTTCTACGAGGGAGAGAACATAGGGATAGTAGTGAAGTGCAAGTCTCCGTTTAATTCAGAGAAGCACGTGCTCGTTCTCGCAGGTCGACGTTACCTTGGAACGCAAGCTAGCATTTTGGCTTTTCTTAGGCATTTCGATGAGATAGCAAAGCCGAATAAGTACAATCGCAACTACCTTGCACACGTCGTCAAAGGCTATGATAGAGATGGGGATGGGGTTATAGATGAGGTAAAGCTAGTTGAGTAGTTGACACTTCTCAGTAATAAATATAAAAACATAGTCTCTACAATTTTTACGTGGGAAGGTGAAAGAAAAGAGCATGAAAAACGTGAAAGATCTCCGTGAGATAACAGGAAAAGTGGAGATAAAGGATGTTTACAGAGAGAGGGAAAAAAAGAAGGAGAGGAAAAGCGAAAAAGTGGAGAAGAAAAAGCTCAGCAAGGAGGAGATAAGGAAGCGCAAGTTTGAGCTCGCGCAAAAATACGCGAACGAAGTTGTCAAGAAGTTCAAGAAAATTGTAAAGAGCGTGGTGCTTTTCGGCTCTGTTGCGAGAGGCGACGTTAGCGAAAAGAGCGACATCGACATTCTTGTTATTTACGACGACACTGCCGCGAGATTCACACCAGAGCTAAAGCAAGCGTTTGACCTAAAGCTCAGGAGCATAGCGAAAAAGATATCGCCAGAAATCAGCGTTCAGCCAGCGTGGAGTTTAACAGAGTTCTGGGACATGGCAAGGATTGGACACCCGTTGCTCTACACGATAGTTCGCGATGGTTGGGCTCTTTACGACGTTGGCTTCTTCATACCAGTTCGCAAGCTTTTGGAAGCTGGAAGAATACCGCACACGCTCGAAGCTATAGAGCTTCTAATGCACTCGGCCCCAAAAAAGATAAGGCGCGTGAAAAACGAGAAGTTATATCTAATTGCAGAAGATCTATACTACGCGATGCTAAACGCTTCCCAAGCTGTCTTGATGATGCTCGGTAAAAACGCGCCAACGCCAAAAGAAGCTATAACAGCGGTTAAGGAATACCTGGTCGACACGAAATTGCTGCCAAAGAGCTATTACAAGTGGTTTGAGCAGGTTGTGAAGTTCAGAAAGCAGGTCGAACACAAGCGAATAAAGAATGTGAGCGGCGAAAGACTTGACGCGTTCATAGAAAAGGCTGAGCGATACGTTGCCAAAATGCAGGAGATAATGCGAAGCTTGCAAAGGAAGAGGAAGGAGCTGATAGCGTCTCGCAATTACGAGGTAATGTTAAAAGCCGCGATAACCGCGCTAAAAGCCATAAACAAGCTTCCAAAGGAGCCAAAGGAAATTCCACGAGCTATAAAGCGCTATCTGATAGAGGAAGGCAGGGTTAACCCAATGTACGAGGAAGTGATAAGAAAAGTTGCGCTTGCCAAGAAAATGGCGAACGAGGGAAGAATAGACGAGATAACGGAGCGAGAACTTCACCTAATGCGCGAGTACGTTAGGAGATTTGTGAGAGAAGTAGCGAACTTGGTCAAGGCTGAAAAGGGCAAAAATGAAGAAAAGGAAAAGAAATAAATGCCGCGAGTTGAGAAGCTAAAGGCACTTCTGCAGCTAATAAGGCCATCGAACTGCATTTTAAGTTTTATAGCTACTTTTATCGGAGCTTCGATAGCAAGCGGTGGCGTAGTTTTTTCCTTTAATTCCTTGCTCGCATCTCTTGTCGCTTTCCTAATGGCAGGTGGTGGGATAGTCGCGAACGACATTTGCGATTACGAGGCAGATAAGATAAACGCGCCCCATCGTCCACTCCCAAGCGGAAGGATAAAGCTAAGGGAGGCAGAAGTCTATAGCGCTCTTTTGCTTGGCGCTGGTTTAACGCTCTCTTACCCCCTTGGCCTTGCTTGTTTTACCTTAGCTTTCCTTAACGCTGTCCTTGAGCTGCTCTATGCCGCGAAGCTAAAGCGCGTCGCTTTCATTGCGAACTTAACTGACTCCTGGTTTGTCGCGAGCTGTTTCTTGTTTGGAGCGTTAGCCATCGATGTTAAAAAAGTTGGCTTGGTTTTCATTCCCTCTTTGCTCGCTTTTCTCGCGAACGTCGGAAGGGAGATACACGGCGATTTGGAAGACGTAGAGGGCGATAAGAGAGCTGGGATAAAAACGCTTCCACTAGTGAAAGGCGTTGCTTTTTCGAGAAGGCTAGCGAATGCCTTCATAGCCCTTGCTGTTCTGCTTTCCCCACTTCCCTACTTACTTGGTGTTTTCAACTTCAACTACCTTTTCTTGGTTTTAATCGCTGATTGCATCTTCATAGCCAGCATGTTCATGTCCCCAAGTCAAAATCAGCGCTACACAAAGCTAGCGATGCTAATAGCTCTTTTCTCATTTCTGGCCGGACTTGTGAGGATTTAGCAAAAATTAAATGAAGAGGAAAAGGTATAGAATGAGAGTAAAGGCTGTTATTTTCGATTTAATTGGTGTGCTGGTAGATAGTTGCTTAAAAGACGAGAAAACTAGAAGAGAGCTGGCGAAGTTCTTGAAGAGAGACCCAAAGCTCGTTAACCTTGCTTGGAAGCTTTACTGGCCATCGTTGAGAATAGGAAAAATTAGCGAGCGCGAGTTTTGGGAGCTATTCCTTGGATGCGTCGGTTCAAAAAAGAATGTTAAAGACGTGATGAGATTCGTGAGAAAGGACCTTCGCCTGAGAAAGGCAACGTTAGAACTCGCCAAAAAACTAAAGGAAAGGAAATTAAAACTTGCGATTTTAACCAACAACGCGAGGGAATGGGTGGAGTACGAACGAAAAGCCTTTGAGCTTGAGCGCTACTTCGACCTTATCCTTAACTCCGGCGAGCTTGGAATCGCGAAGCCAGACCCAAGGATCTACAAACTGGCTACGAAGTTGTTGAAATGCAAGGCAAGCGAATGCGTTTTCATCGATGACAAAAAGAGAAACGTTGAGTTCGCAAGCTTGGTTGGAATGCATGCTATCCAATTCAGGAGCGCCAAACAGCTCGTAAGGGAGCTAAGGAAGCTTGGCTTAAAGCTTTAAAGCAAAGGCAGAAAGCAAGAGCATGAAAATCGGTAAGGTTGAGCGCTACATTTTAGACAAGATAGAGCAAGAGGGCGCAATTTTATCAGTTCTAATAGACCCAGATAAGACGCCGTTCAAAGAAGGGGCGAAGCTCGCTGAGCTCGCCTGCGAGGCTGGTGCAGACGTAATTCTCGTTGGGGGTAGCATTGGGGCGCAAGGAGTTGTTTTGGATAAGACCACGAAGATGATAAGGGAAAAAGTTGACATACCGATAATCATATTTCCTGGAAGCGTTGGTGGCATAACGCACTATGCAGACGCTATTTTCTTCATGTCCTTATTGAACTCTCGCGATGTTTACTGGGTTTCAACAGCACAAATTCAGGCCGCGCCTGTTGTTAGGAAAGTCGGGCTTGAAGTCATACCAACTGCTTACATCGTGATAGAGCCTGGCCGCGCTGTTGGATGGATAGGAAACGTGAATTTAGTTCCTCGCGATAGGCCAGATTTAGCAGCTGCAGCAGCACTGGCTGGCGAGTACCTAGGTGCGCATTTGGTGATTTTCGATTCGGGAAGCGGGGCAAAGGAGCCAGTGTCGCCACGCTTTATAAGCGTCGTGAAGAGCGCTCTTTCAATACCGCTCTTTTATGGCGGTGGGTGCAAAACCCCAGAGCAAGTTCGCGCAATAGTTGAAGCTGGGGCTGATGGAATAACGATTGGCACTGCCTTTGAGCTCGTTGAGAATCACGAGAAGAAAAAAGAACAGATCGAGCGAATGGTGAAGGCTGTGAAGGAAGCCGGGAAAAAGCGTGTGAAGAGCTCTGGAAGTGAAAGGAAGGAAGAGAAGGATAAAGCAACTCCTTTGATCAGGGTTCCGCGTTTTCTGAAGTTCTTCAGGCGATGAATCGCAGAACTGGAAGTAAAGCAAGGGCTTTAGCACGAAGGAAAACCGCAAGACAAAAGGCTAAGAGAAAAGCTGGGGCAAACGGTATGCCAGTCTTTATTCTAACGTATTTTATCCCGCTTCTCTTCAATCGCTCGATTTCTTTTTTCGTTAACCCTTTCCAAGTTTTGGCGCTCAGCAAAACATCGCCTTCCCTTAGCTCATTGACGCTAACTCGCTTTATTAAGCAAGCTCGCTCCACTAGCTTTGCGTACTCGTAAGTGAAGTTCAGGAGAAACGCAAGACAGGGAATTAGCAACGTGAAATCAAGTGGAAAATAAGCGAGTCGGGAGAGAAAGCAGAAAAGGAGGCAAATGGAAAAGGCTGCAATTGCGGCGAGGACTGAGCGAGAAGTAATCCCTTTAAGCTCATGTCTGAGCTTCTTTCTCGCCACCTTGCTCCTTAGCCCAATTCTGATCGCTTCTCCAATAGCGTAAAAAGCTCCGCAAATGAAGAGCAAAGGGAAGAAGAGGAATGGAAAAAGCTTGCCGAGGAATGGCGAGCAAAAGCCGAGCATGGCTAGAATTGCAGCGTCTCCATCCCCCCACTGGCCAAGGGCATAGAGAGCGAAGCCGATTAGCGAAAAGGCTAGGCCAACGCTAATTGAGCTAGCTAGCGTGCTGAGATTTCCTCGCGTTAAAGAAATTGAAAGCGAGGCGAAGAGAGCAAGAGCTATGACAAGCGCTGGAACCTCGCTTGGTATGTCAGTAGTTTTAACGTCTTTC
>CAZYXF010000027.1:0-7395 GCA_964651025.1 uncultured archaeon | reverse complement strand
ATGCCCCCGCCAGGATTCGAACCTGGGCCAAGGCCTCCGCAGGGCCCCATTCTATCCAGGCTAAACTACGGGGGCAAGAAAATTATGAAGGGAAATTTCAAAAAGAAAACACGAATTAACTGGAGCTTGTACTCATCGTACAAAAGCCTTTTAAGGTGCAAAAGTACCTAAAAAGATGGGAGTGTTAAAGGTCAGCATTAATGACAAGCTTTTAAAAGCGTTTAGAGAGGAGGCCATGCGAAAGTACGGCTATGTGAGAGGAGCGTTGAGCATAGCAGCGAAAGAAGCTATAGAGGAGTGGTTGAAAAAGAAGAACAAGCGCAAAAGCGAGATCGAGGATTTCAAAAGAGCTCTGGAAAGGGTTGCTGGCATATGGAGGGGTAAAGACGGCAAGAGCTATGTGAGGAAAATCAGAAGGGATTGGGAGAGGAGGAGCAAGAGGTTAGGAGTATGAAGGTGCTTGTTGACACAGACGTTATCATTGATGCCCTTCGTGGGGTTAAGAAAGCAATACACATGCTTGCGAAACTAAGAGAGGAGAACGAGCTCCTTATCTCTGGCATTACTGAGATGGAACTCATGGCGGGAAGAGATGCTAGCGACAAGAGAAAGAGAGAGCTCATCTTAAGCTTCTTATCGAAGTTCAAGAAAGTCAATCCAACGAACGAGACATTCCAGCTCGCTGGGGAGTTTAGAAGGAAGTACGATATATCGCCACCGGATTGCATAATCGCTGCTACAGCTGTGCTTGAAGGGGCGAAGTTATTGACTAGGAACTTGAGGGATTTCAAGAGGATAAAAGAAGTCGAATTACTGGGCTAAATTTAAGCTAGCAAAGGAAAAATCATGCGGGCTCTTTCACCAATCATAGCCCTTGTCCTGATTTTAGGAGTGAGCATAGCTGTCACGCTCTTGGTTGGAACTTTCTTGCTCTCAACGGCTAGGAGAGGAGCTGCAACTGTCGAAACCCAAATGGAGCAGAGAATTCGCTGCACTTACGCGAACTTTTACATAGAGGCGGCGAATCTCGATTGCAACCTAGATTGCACTCGTGGCGTTGATCACGAAGTTAACATCGTGCTGCGAAACACAGGGCAAGTAGAGCTCGAGATAAACGGCGTGTACATAGAGACAAGCGGCGGTGATGTAGTGGTTTTTAATGGGAGCGAGACCTTATCGCCAGGAGAAACTCTTAACTTCTCGGCAAGCACGCTTGACGCTTGCGCCTCAATGATAGGGCAAACCCAAAGCAGCTATGTCGTGAAGATAAAGCGAATTTACGTTGTAAGCCAAACTTGCCCTGGGGCTGGTGACTCGCTTGGTGAAGGAGAAGTTAAGAGCTATGTGACTTTCATAGAGTGCAATCAAACAGAGGCACAGCCTTCGAGATATAGCATCTTGCTCTTCCATTTCAATGAAGGAAGTGGAAGCGTTGTTTACGATTCAAGCGGAAACGCGAATCACGGCACGCTTTATGGAAGCTATGAATGGGTCTCCTAGTTCACTTTAGCATCCCAACTGTCATTGGATAGAAGATGAAGTAGGATATAAGCAGGGAAACCAGATAGATTACGCCACCAAAGACGAGTATCTTTGCCGCCAAATCTTGCTTTCCTATTTCGTCCTCACCATACATTATGCTTGAGATGAAAGCAGCGATTATAAGCGAAGTCTCTATGAAGTAAATCCCACAAATCAGCTGAAACTCGCCAGTCGTTATGCCTAGCTTTGCCCATGGCAGGAGAGGCAAGCCAGCCTGCCCAGCCTGCCCCTTCAGCTTTATCTTCTGTATAGCAGCCATCAGCCTTGATATTAGACCGATCATCACAACGCCCATCGTCACTATAACGCCAGATACAAATGGGGTTAGGACATATGCCTGAAAGCGAAGCGATGTTATGACATCGCCGAGCATGTCCAAAATAGCGCTTTGCATCTCGCTCAGGTTTTTCAGATATCTCGCTATGGCTAGCATCGTTATGCTCGCTGCCTCAGCGCCGCGTTTTGCTGCGTCTGCAACAATTCGCATCACATTCCTTATCAGATTGCTCGGGTAGTAGAGTATCGCTCCAGTTTTCTCGTTGAAGATCGCTTCTTTAAAGCTCATGCCAAAGGTTCGCATGTTGTGCAAAATGCGCTCATAGAACTTCTTTATGGTCAAGTCTCCAATTGATTGCGTCGCTCTTTCAATCGCAACTTCTATTGGCGTTCCAGTCGAAGTTTGATGACCAAGCTGAAACAGGGCTTCTGCGAACTCCTGCTCTATTTCCTGTATCTCGTTTCTTATCTTGACGCGCTGAAAGGAAGAGAGGTAGTTGTAGAGGAAGACCGCAAATGCAATGGCAACGGTTAAAAAAATGCTCTGGAAGAAGTTCTCGCTCCCTGCTGTTAGGAAAAGATAAGAGGCAAGAGCTATCAATGGAGAGCTAACGAGCAAGGTAAACCAAAAGCACGGAAGTTCAAGTTTCTTTCCCAACCTAAACCTACCTTTCCTTGGCATCAGTGGATGCTCGCGGATTTGAATTCTCGCGAAAGTAGGTGGTCTCGTTTCTAGCACGTGATTTATGAAGAAGTAAAGGGCTATTGGAAGCAGAATATCGTAGCCAATGAACAATATCTCGCCCTTGACAGCGAGGAATATGCCAACTATTGGGAACATTACCAAGCCCATCACTGGCAATAGAATTCCAAGGGCATGGACTAGCATGACTGGCATGCGCATCTCATGGACAAATCCTTTTGCACGCTCTTTACTACCTCGCAAAATAACGTTTATCACTTCGTCTAACATTCTCAATCGCTTTTCCGTTGGCTGTTTTATCGCTGTTCTCATCAGCTGAAAGGCTTCGACAAAATAACGCTCGCAACTCCAACGAGAGAGATAAGCCATCAATGCATCGTCAACGCTGAAGTATCGACCGATTTCTAAATCCCAAAGCAGTTTTTTCAAGTCCTTTGCAAGAGGCCCAGTTAAATTCCTCGCGGCGAATGAAATAGCTCCCTCTAAATTCGGAGAATCGCGAAGGTAAATCACCATGTAGAGTATCATCATCGTTATGTCTCCACCTATCCTCGAGATGAAAACTCGTTGCAAGCGCATTGGATAGGTGTAAAGGTAGTAAGCTAGTGGAACTGCAAGCGTTATTAAAAGCAATCCATGGCCAAGCGTTAATCCAACTCCGAAGAGAAGCTTGGAAACTATCAACAAAAAAGCTAGCGAGGATAAAACGCCGCAGCTCAACAAGGTTAGCGAGGCTGCGCCTCGTGGAGTTATGTTCAAATGCGCGATCTCAATTGCTCTTTCCATTCTCGCTTTGGTTTTCTCGTCTGGGTCAACAGGTAAAATGCGCTCGCAAAGAAAGCAGAGCTTCTCGTAAAGCGTTCTTGGAAGCTTTTCACTGATTGGCTCGCGCGCAAACCCATGGGCATAGAGTATTTCCTCTAGTCCAGCGAACTTCAGCTCCTCTTTTTCTTTTTCCTTTTTCTCTTTTTTTCTCCTAAAGAGCCTCATCCTTTCGCCTCTTGCTTAAACCAGGCGAACCAACGCTTGTAGATTTCCTCGCTATCCAAGTATCCAACTTCATTTCTCACGGCTTCTGATATAAGGTGAAATGCCTCGTTCGATTTCAAAACGCTCTCAGCTTCCAAAAGCTCTGGCTTCTGCTCGCCAAACTTCGCTATCGTTTCCATTATCCTCGCACGAAGCTTTATGTTTGCCCAAACTCGCTCCCAATATCCGCGCCACTCGCGGACTCGAGAAGCGATTCGATTCAAAACCTCGCTCTCTCCGATGAGCAAGGTTTGCGTTGGCTTTAGCTCATCGCTCTTGGCCGAATAAACCATCAAATCAACAAATCCCTTTTCCTCAAGTGGATCTCGCTGCCAGTGTTTGCGAACTTCTGTGAGCTCAACAACCCTTCTAAAGGTGTGCAAGCCGTCTGGCGATTTTAAACGGTTAGCTATGACTATTATGTCGGTCGCCTTAAAGCTCGTTGGCGGCACGCCCAAGTCATTTACAACGCGGTCAAAGACGCCATACGGGGATTCGCCGTGAATGGTGCCAGCCACCACATTTGCGAGCGCTCCAATTCGCATGGCTTCGTAAAGAGCACGAGCCTCTGTTGAGCGAACCTCGCCAAGGATCAAACAGCTATCTCCAAGGCGAAGAGCAGTTCTTATTGCTTCTTCTGCTGGAAGTTCTGTTTCAACCTGCGTTATTATGCTCCTGCACTTTAGATGCTGAACGTTGTAGCCCAACTCGCGAAGCTTCGCTACTGGCAATTCCAGCGTGTTGTGAACAACGAAGTTCTCGCAGATGAAGTTTTCAAATCCGGGAACAGAGATGTCATAAACATAGTCATTCGTTTCTTTAACTCTTATCTCCTTTACCTCGTCCCAGAAGAGATCGGTGAAAGGCAAAAGTGAAATTGGGTTCACTTTTATCTCGTTTTCCAAGACCATTCGTCTTAGGGCTTCTCTGCCTATTTGGTTCTGCCTAGCTATGTAGTCATAAGAGTTAAATCCCTTAACCAATTTCGCTAGCTCAAGCTTGCTCTTGATTGACAGTGGTATGACATCGCTCGTATCATGCGTGCTCTTTCGATTAGCCAAAGCTCGCAGTCTTCTTCTCTTTTTGTCCTGAATGAAGTTTATAACACTCGCGAATCTCCTTACGAACTTCGTAGCTGAAATAGAAATTCGCATTGTTCCATCTTTTCTTCGCTTCCACGCAATTCTCGAGACTATACCAAAGCTAAGCAACAGCGTTTGCAGGTCTTTTAGCAAATTAGGAGATTGCAAGTACATCACAACTTCCTTATCACTCACGCATCCATCTCCACTAAACACGCCGCGAAGCAGCGCAGCTTTTAGCTCCTTTTTCAGGCCAAAGACGAAGCTAGGAATCCTTTTTGTTTTAGCATTTCCGCGAAAGCCAAGCTTTTTCATTAGGCTCACGAGGAGCTTTGAATGAAGCCTAAGGGTAATTCCATCTTTGTGCAAATCGTAATTTATTCTAAACCTCTTTGCTATCTCCCTTGCAATTGCCTGGCAAGAGCTATCGCTGGCCGAAATCAAAACAGAGGAATCGCCATCATAACATCCGTCTGCAAGCCAAAGACCAAAGAACTCCATTAGTTTCTCGTCTAGCTTCAATTTCGCTGGTATCCTTGGCGACTTTCGCCAAGTCGTTAAAAACAAGTTTTCACTTGCCTTTATTCCCATTGCTTTCGCTACTTGAATCGGCAAACAAGCCGATCGCTTCCAATTAAGCAAAGAGCTCTTTGAATAGCCAAGTTTTTTTGCCAAGTATTTCAACTTCTTCCAATTCGCCTTTACGAATTCGCTTATGCTCTTTCCTCTTACGAAGAGCCTCTCATTTGATAAAAGCTCCAGTAAGTCCAACTCATTAACGCGAGAATCAAACATTAAGCTTCGAGGAACAGCCACGTAGCTTCCTTTCCTAAGCTCACTTGCCCTAACTTCTCGCATCACGCTTTGCTCTCCTATCGTGAACAAGGAGTGATCTTCTGTTACTTTTATCCTCCTTCCAGTTCTCGTGATTATCTCATAGATTCTCTTTCTCGTCTTATGTCTCGAAACAGCTAAGGCTCTTGCCTGAACTAGCTTTCCTCTCTCGTCTATGGAGAAGACCTCAAGCTCGCCATCTAAATAAATGATCTCCCTACCGTTCGATCTAATAAAACCGCGCTCTCTTGCGAGCCTTTTGAAAAGCTCCTCTATTTTAACTCGCTCGAGCTTCCCATTTAGCTTTACCAAAAGCTCAGAATCCCCCGTCACGCTATCTTCAACAACTATCAGTCTCGACTTCGGCATTATCTGGAGCATGCAAGCCCCTAACAAAGAGGTCTTTCCGCTTGAACGAGAGCCTGCGATTAGCATGCTGGCAGCGTTATCTATGAGAAACCAAAGCAAGCCAGCTGCAAGTGGGTTGAAGAAGCGATGCTTTATGAAGAGCGGAAAGGTCCATGGCCTTGCTCTGTGGCGTCGCAATGCAAAGGCAAGCCCATATGGTGATAAAGTTCTGGTTATCGCTGCAACTCTCGCTCTACCTCCTGGGACTAAAAGCTCCGTGTCGAGAACAGGATTTGCCTCGTCAAGTGGTCTGCCACTTTGCAATCTTAGCCTAGTTGCCCAAGTTTCTGCATCTTCTTTGCTAGGAATCAAATTCGTCTCGCAATCCTCGTAGTCTTGATGAAAGATGAAAATCGGCGTCGCCCCAATTGGAGAGTTTATCGAGATGTCCTGGATTTTCTCGTCCGCAAGCAAAAGCTCAAGTATCCCAAGCCCAGCTGTGTAGCGAGTCAATATTTTTGCGAGCTCTTTTAGCTTACTTTCGCTGATTTTAACGTTCATCCGCTTCGCGATTTCTGCTAACAAATCGCGGGACATGGCTATAAACGATTCCAGCATTCGTTCGCTTCTCAAGGCATGTGTTGGTCGGTGCTCTGCTAAGTAACGACGGGCTGCATCGAGAACGAGGAACTCGTTTTTCTCTAGCTTGAACTCAGGTGGTATGAGATGATATAGAAATCTGGTTTTCAACGGTAGCTTGTAAATCTCAACCACGCTCTCCCCAACTTTGTAGCGCTCTATTAAGCTCGCGTCCTTTGGTGGGGTCAGCATGAAGCGAGTGAACATGAAGTTCGGCCTGACAAGTGGAGAGAAAACCTCACGATAAATATCGGTTGATTTCAGCCTTGGCACGGTTTTCGCTATTTTTATGAGCTCGCAGTTTTCCAGCAAGTTTTTCATTGGCAAAAGACAAGCGTTAAGATAGTGCTCGTAGCATCTCAGGCAAAGCTCATTGGTAGCGCGCTTTTGCTTGGTTTTCACGTGCCTTATCTCCCGAATCACTTGCTTGTAAGCGTTTATTGGGTCGCGAGCGAGCAAGTCGAGGATTAGCCTTAGCGATGCAAAGCGATGTGGAACACACTTGTCGCAATCTTTCAATGAAATCGCGGCAAGAGAGCAGAGCTTCCTTTTCCTTATCTCCTCTATCACGTTCGCTATCTCAAGCAAGAGCTTTACTTGTTTGGCATCGTACTCATATTCACGAGCCCCACTCAAAACAACTCGCTCCACGTTCTTGTAGCGAAGCAAGTTTGTTATCACGCTGGCCATGCAGTTTTGCGATTCCTCTATTCTTTGAGCTTCTTCACAACGAGAGCAATCGATTCTCAGCTCTCTCTTCTCCCTATCATAGCTCGCCTTACATAGGACTTCCATGATTTTTGCTCTCGCGGTATAATAATGCTGTTGCCAACAAACACGTAGCTCTTTAATTTCCCTTACGTTAAAACGCAGAAGTTTTGCAGATAAAGCAATCCAACATCTTTTTACAAAAGACAAGAATTATAATGCGGGTTCATGATG
>CAZYXF010000026.1:0-7516 GCA_964651025.1 uncultured archaeon | reverse complement strand
AAACGCAATAAAACTTTACGATGAGAAAATGGAAAATGATAATAGTAACGCATGCGGATAGCGATGGCGTTATCTGTGTAGCCATTTGCTTGCTAGCTGGAAAGAAGCCAAAGCGAGTTTACTTCACCTCTGTTTACAAGATAAAGAGGGCGATTTGTAAAGCTGTAGCCGAGAATGAACTGAGCGACGAGTTAATAGTTACTGATTTATCTCCAACCGAGAAGCTACTTCGAATAGCGAGCGCGTTTGATAGAGTAACGTGGATAGACCACCATAGGATACTAGAACCAATACCAAGTGTTCCAGAAAACGTTAGATTAGTTCTCGACGAAAACTCGCCAAGTGCTGCTAGAATAGTCGCGAAGTATTTTAACGTGCAGACAAAACTCGCTGAGTTAGCTGATGAAATAGATAGAAACGCTGTAAAAAGCGAGGACGCGCGCTTCTTGCGCGATTTAATAGGGGCGATAAAATTGAAGTTTCGTGGGAGCGAGCAAGCGAAGAAGTTAAGGAGCATAGCTAAAATCCTTGCGAGTGGAAAGCTAGAAGAGCTCCAAGCTAAGGAAAGCGTTATAAAAATGGTTAGTGAGTACAGAAAGCTTGTCGAGAGCGTTAAAGCGCGAGCTTTGGAGAAGGTTAACGTTATTGAAGCCAATGGAAAAAAGATAGCTATCTACGAAGCTCGCGGTTTTGTTCCAATTTACGCGATATGCGAGAAGTTAAAAGAACATGCGGAAGCGCCATTTGATGTGATAACTATAGTCATGCGCTACTTAGACAAGAGCAAGCGAAACATAATAACAAAACTCGAATTTAGGACGCACACAAATGAAGACGTGCACAGACTCGCGACTAGCTTTGGAGGTGGTGGCCATGCAAGAGCAAGCGGAGCTTCATTTAAGGGCTTTTTAACAAAGGAGCAAATAGCCAAGCGAATAAGCGAGCTTCTCACAAAGTGGGAAATAAATTCTCGGTGATAGATATAATGCGAAAAAGCGATTTGGACAAGGTAAAGTTGCGCGTTCTCTCCAGGATAAAACCGAGGAGGAGAGAAAAGGAAAGATTGGAGAATTTCGTGAGGAACGTTCTCGAGTTAGCTAATTCGATGAAAAACGAGTTCGGCTTTCTAGAAGCTCTTCCAGTTGGCTCAATAGCTCGCGACACCTGGCTTCGCGGAGAGAGCGATGTTGATATCTTCTTTCTCTTTCCAAAGTCCATATCAAGAGACGAATTAGAAGAGCGGGGCATAAAGCTTGGAAAGTTGATCGTGAAGAAGTTAAAAGGCAAGTACGAGCTGAAGTACGCGGAGCATCCATATGTGAGAGCTAAGATAAATGATTTCGACCTTGACCTAGTGCCCTGCTACAAAATCGAAATCGGAGAGCGAATAATAAGCGCTGTCGATCGCTCGCCATTACACACGAAATTCGTGCTCTCAAATCTCAAAGCAGAGCAAAGAAACGAGGCTAGATTGCTCAAGCAGTTCTGTAAGGGAATTGGAGTTTACGGAAGCGATTTGAAAACACGTGGCGTTAGCGGTTATCTCTGTGAGCTTTTGATAATAGAATTCGGCAGTTTTGAAAGCGTGCTTCAAGCATTGAGTAACCTAAAGCCGGGAAGTGTGATAGATATAGCCAATTGGTGGAATGGAAGCTTGCCAAAGGAGCTCAAGGCGAAGTTCAGAGGACAACCTCTAATCGTTATCGATCCTGTGGACAAGTTCAGAAACGTCGCCGCCTCACTAAGCTGCGAAAACTTCGCGAAACTCGTTTGCAAGTCCCGTGAATTTCTTGAAAAACCAAGTTTAACTTTCTTCTTCCCGAGGAAAAGAAGATTAACAAAAGATCAGATCAAAAAACTCCGGGAGAGAGGAACGCATTTCGTTGCATTGATTTTCAAGAAACCAGATGTGATCGACGACGTACTTTACCCTCAATTGCGAAAAACCCTTCGCAGGTTAACAACGAGCATGCACATGCATGGCTTTAGAGTAATTCGCGCCTTTGAGTTCGTTGAAAGCAACAAAGCCATGCTGATATTCGAGCTCGAGTACGACAAACTTCCAAATGTGGAGAAACGAGTTGGCCCAAGCATTTTCGTCTCCCCGAATAGAGAAGATTTCCTGAGAAAATACTCTTCTCCACCTTTTGGCCCATATATTGAGGGCGAAAACTTGGTCATAGAAAAGAAGCGAGAGCTGAAAACAGTCGAGGAGCTTTTAAAGAACCGCTACATCTCGCTATCTCCAAGTGAGCTAAGAGCAAAAGGCGTGGCAAGTGAGATAGCAAAGGTTCTGCCAAAAGCGAAGATAGCAAGTGGAAACGACTTCTTCAAGCTCATAAGGAAGATGAGCGAGCTTTCTGTTTTGCTAAGAGAAAAGTACTTCGAGACCAAACTAATGCTAGTTTACAGCGAAGAGAGATGATTTTTATTTCTCACTCTCAAGCCAATGAATGAAGCTCAAACCAGTAAAGGACATGAAAGTTCGCGGAAGCTTAACGCTTCGCGAGCTTATCGAGCAATTCAAGAGCTGTGGCGGATTTGTCGCGAGAGAGCTAGCGAAAGGAGAAGAAATACTCGAGCGCATGTTTCGCGACGATTGCACGCGCTTTTTATCATTTCCAGCTTGCGTAATCGCAACTGGCTTGCGAGGTGTGATAAGAGACGCAATTAAGAAAAAGCTCTTCGACGTTGTGATAACGACTTGCGGCACTCTAGATCACGATTTGGCTAGGATTTGGAAGAACTACTATCACGGCACCTTTTTCGCAGATGATCGCGAGCTGGCAAAACGAGGCATACACAGGCTTGGAAACGTCTTTGTTCCGAAGGAGAGCTATGGCGCGATCTTGGAGAAAAAGCTGCAGAAAATGTTGCCTAGAATCTACAGGCGTGTTAAGGGCAAGGACATATCGACTTGTGAGCTGATTTGGGAGATTGGAAAGGAGATAGAAAAAGAAAAGAAAGCAGAGGAATCGATAATTTACTGGTGTTGGCGAAATAAGATTCCAATTTTCGTCCCTGGAATAACAGATGGCTGCGTTGGAACCCAGCTTTGGATCTTCTGGCAAGATCACAAGGACTTCAAGTTGAACGTGCTTCGCGATGAGCAAATGCTGAGCGATATAGTCTTCGCTTCAAGAAAACTCGGCGCGCTTGTGATTGGGGGCGGAATTTCAAAGCACCACGTGATTTGGTGGTCGCAGTTCATTGGCGGCTTGGACTACGCGGTTTACGTTACGACCGCGGTTGAGTACGATGGATCATTGAGTGGAGCACAAACAAGAGAAGCGATTTCCTGGGGGAAATTGAAAGAAAAGGCGAGACATGTCACAATTTACGGAGACGCAACGGTCTTGGTACCATTGCTGTTGGCGAGGTTCCTCTGAGTTTTACCAACCTTTGTCTACTCTTACTATTTTGTAGGATTTGCCACTTTCATCGATAGCGTCTTCTCTACCAAATATACCAGCCCTCTCTAAAGTCAGGACATATCCGGGCTTGATATCGAGTCCTTCCCTGGGATAGATCGTTAATCGTTCCCCCTCTCTTGTGGTTATCCTCAATACTCGTCTCCTAACGACCAGCGGAAATAGCATGGTTCCGTCCAAGCATCCGGGTGGTGGAGGGAGGTGAATTATTTCAACCTCTTCAACTTCTCTAACATTATTCACAACTACCTTCTTTTCCCTTTTCATTACCACTCTTGCGTAGAAATCTTAAAAGTGAAGTCACTCATTCGCAACAGCGCTTATCAATTCTAGCGTTCCGGGCAGGCACTCGTTCTTTCTCGCCAGTTCTTTGATTTCCTTAAACGTGAACCACGCGACATCGCTTACGCTTTTATCTAGGGGTCGAGGCTCGCCGTTTTTTAACTTGCAGAGATACCCGACCAATACGACGTGTATCTCCCTGTCTTTAAGCTTCCAAACGTTTTGGAAAAATGACGGAAGCTGTTTTACTAGCTCGACCTCAATTCCCAATTCCTCTTTCAACTCTCTTTTAACGGCTTCTTCTATCCTTTCACCGAACTCCAATTTACCGCCTGGTATTTCCCACTTGTTCCATTCCTTGATCGTGCTCTTCCTCTTGTCGAGGAGGAACTTATCACCTTCCTTGACTATACCAACAGCTATAACAAGTGGACCAACCTTTTCCCTCTCTTTCTCCATAGCGCTAATTTTTCCGAAGTCTTAAACGATTTAGCGTTTTTTACTTCTTATGCGACTTCTCCTCGTTGGTTGCGGTGGCGTGGCGAGAAGCTTTTACCTGTTGAACAAACGACATGAGATCGCAGTGTTAACGAAAGACAAGAAAAGAGGAATGGAATTCATACCTGATGCTGAACTGATCGAATTTGAGGTAAGACAAGACAAGCAAAATGAGTTAAAGAAGCTCATAAAAGAGCTTGACGTCGATGCAATTGTGAATTGCGCCATACCCAAGGTAAATGAGGTGTTGTTAAGAATTGCGGCTAAACTTGGACTTAACTACATAGATTCTGCATCCGAAATTAAGAGTGGGTTTGAAATAGAGCAGTTCAAGTTCTCACAAGCTTTTGAGAAAAGCGGATTAGTAGCTTTCATAGATCTTGGAATTCAGCCAGGCGTTTCTGGACTGCTCGTGAGCAAGTTAATAGAAAAATTAGGAGAAGAAAACGCGAAAGACGTTAGGATAACAACGTTCGAAGAAGCAATCGCGAGTAAAAAGGAACTTGGACTTAGACTCTGGAACCCAAGAATAGCGATTGAAGACGTCATAACATCACCTACTGTTTTGAAAGATGGAAAGCTGAAGAAAGTTGAGCCTCTTTCATTGTCAAGGGAAATTCAAGTACCGAATTTCGGAAAGAGAACAGCTTACGTTGTTTGCGAAGAGGACGTGCTTTTAATTCATCACGCATTTCCTCTCGTTAAAAACGCTATTGCGATGATATGCGGAAGCTTCATCGAAGGCTTCGTTAAAGCAAGAGAAGAAGGAAGACTAAAAGAGTATGCAGAAAGTTTGTTAGAGAATGATATTTCAACGTTATCTCCAACCGAATTGAAAAGAGCCATTGAAAAAGGCGAATTACAAGATGCTTTTATTTTCGTTAACGCTAATGTTGATGCACGAAGCACCTGGGCGATTTTTCCAAGTCAGAGCGAAGTTAACAAAACGCAAGCCGGAAGCACGTGCGTTGCTTATGGAACCGCGTTGGTAATGACGGCTGCGGCGAAACTAGTAGACAAGCATGAACCAGGGGTTTATTCTGGAGAAACTATGAACAAGAAATGCAGAGACTTTATCTTGCGGTTCTTAAGAGAGCACAACGTCAAGTTCCTCGAACAAGGTAAGTTCATGTCATAGCTTCAAGAATTTCCTTCATTTTTCTTGCATTTCTCAGCATAGCGTGATCGTTGTTGAAGAACACATAGCAACGCTTTGCTTTAACTTTCGCTATTTTCCTCGCCACTTCCTTGAGCTCGCTCTCGCTGTAATCATGCGCGTACCAGGCAACGCGACCGTGCATTCGCAAGTAAATCGCGCTGCTCGTTGCGAATATTTTACGAGTGAATGCTGGGGCGTCTATACTCACCCATGTGATACCAAGCTCCTTTGCCCAAGCTATGCAGCGCTCGTTGAACCAAGATTCATGTCTAACTTCTAGGGCAAACCTCTCGCCGAGTTGTGTTCGCTTAACGAATTTTTCAACTCTATCGATTAAGCGAGAGGAAAAGCTAGGTGGGAGCTGAAAGAGATAAAAGTGAACTAATGGGTCAAGCTTGGCGAACAAACGTCTGAACTTCGCCCACGTTCTGTATGCGCGCTCATTTAAGCGAAACACATGTGTTATGAAACGATTCACTTTAACGCTCCACGCAAGCCTATCGCCAAATTTAGCCCAACTATTCACCTGCGATGGAAATGGAAAGCGATAAAAACTCGCGTTGAGTTCGACCGCGTTCAACCTCGAATTGCGAACATACCACTTGAAGTCACCGCCTTCGTTCCAGCTGTAAAACCAACCACTTGTGCCAACAAAAATGCGCATGAAGAGATTTTACACCTCGTTAAAAATACGTCACCCATCAAACGCCGTGACTAACGCTTAAAAAACGTGATTCTCTCAATTTCCATGAACATAGACATAAAGTCCTTTCTTCTCGAGCAAAAGCCGAGAATCGATGCAATAATAGAAAAGTGGCTTCCAAGAAAAGCGAGCGAGGAATACATGGACTTCATCTTCGGCAAGGCTAAGTGGCGCTATAGCTTGGAAGCCTTTCAGCGTGCAATTCTAGACCCGATATGGGAATTGCTTGACCGCGGTGGCAAGCGGTGGAGACCAGTGTTGTTTCTCCTCGTGAACGAAGCCCTAGGCGGTGATCCGAAAAAGGTCGAGGACTTCTGCATAATACCAGAGCTCATACATAATGGGAGCTTGATAATCGACGACATAGAAGATAAAGGTGAGCTTCGACGTGGCAAGCCATGCTTGCATTTGATATTTGGCGAAGATATAGCGATAAACGCAGGAAACTTCCTTTACTTCCTGCCGATAATAGTGTTCAAGAAGAATCGCCATCTCTTTCCACCAGAAGTCTATCAGAAGGCGTATGAAACCTATATACAGGAGATGATAAACATACATCTCGGCCAAGGAACTGATATATTTTGGCATCAAGGAAAGGCTTCGCAAATAAGCGAGGCAGAATACTTGCAGATGTGTGCCAACAAGACAGGCTGCTTATCGAGATTAGCTGCAAAGCTCGCCGCTATATTTGCAGGAGCAAGCGATGAAATCGTTGAGAAAGTCGGGAGCGTTGCAGAAGCAATTGGCGTTGCGTTTCAAATCCAAGATGATATACTCGACATAACTTTGAAAGGCGAAGCTAGAGAGAAGTTTGGAAAAGCGTTTGGAAATGACATAAAAGAGGGAAAGAGAACGCTCATGGTGATAAAAACGCTTGAGCTAGCGAGCGAGGCCGATAGAAGAAGGCTTCTTGAAATCCTGAACAAGCACACAGATGATGTGAACGAAAAGCTCGAGGCGATAAGGATAATAGAGAAGTACGGCGCTATTGACTACGCGAAAAGGAAGGCAAGGGAGATAATAGAAAGGGCTTGGAAAGAGGCAGAGCCGCTGCTGAAAGAAGGAGATGCGAAAGAAAAGTTACGGGCGTTTGTGAGGTTCTTGATAGAGCGCGAGTACTAGTTTGATTTTTGTCTGCGCTTTTCCTTTCCATCTTTCCTAGCTATTGTTTTTTGATTTTTGAAAAAGACGAATATTAGAAACTTATGGCAAGCCTTCGTTATCCTCCCTGCGGCGTCTTATGCGAGGTTTGCAGAGATTATAGAAGGGGGAGATGTAAAGGCTGCATTTCAACGAAAGGTAGACCTTGGTTCATGAAGTTCACAAGTCATGATGTATGTCCAGTTTATGAGTGCGTCACAAAGAAAAGGCTAACGCATTGCGCTAATTGCTCCAGTTTTCCTTGTAAAACTTTTCTCGATTGGTATAACCCGCGGGTTGGCT
>CAZYXF010000025.1:0-7525 GCA_964651025.1 uncultured archaeon | reverse complement strand
TGTGGCGTCCGCCTGTTGAGAACCAATCTGACGGAAGAGCAGATTCGACCGAAGCTGAAGGAGTTACTAGAAGCCATATTTCGCAACGTCCCAAGTGGCGTTGGAAGAAGCGGAAAGCTTCGATTGTCGCGAGCTCAGCTAGACAGCGTGCTTCAGCTCGGCGCTAAGTGGGCAATTGAAAACGGCTATGGAAAGGCTAGCGATCTCGAGCACACCGAGGAAAAGGGGTGCATGGAGTTTGCAGACCCAGATAAAATCTCAGAGAAAGCGAAAAAGCGAGGTGCTCCGCAGCTTGGAACGCTTGGCGCCGGAAATCACTTCCTTGAAATTCAGGTTGTAGATGCGATTTACAAGCCAGAGATAGCCAAGCGATTTGGAATAGAGAAAAAAGGTCAGGTTTGCGTCATGATTCACACAGGCTCTCGCGGTCTGGGACACCAAACATGCGCGGACTACTTGCGAATTTTGGAGCATGCGTTTCGTGACTTGCTTCGCCGCTTACCAGACCGCGAGCTCGTTTATGCTCCTGCTGGGACAAAAGAATGCTCTAACTATTTTGCCGCTATGTGTTGCGCCGCGAACTTTGCTTGGTGCAATCGCCAGCTGATAACGCATTGGACAAGAGAAAGCTTCGTGAAGACTTTAAACCTTAGCGAAGAAGAAATAGGGCTTGAGCTGATTTACGATGTCGCGCACAACATAGCGAAGATAGAGGAGCACAAGGTAAATGGGGAGAAGAAAAAAGTTTACGTTCACAGGAAAGGCGCGACTCGAGCTTTTGGGCCTGGAAGCGAGGATATTCCAAAGGACTACCAAGACATTGGGCAACCAGTTCTCATACCTGGAAGCATGGGAACAGCAAGTTATGTTTTAATTGGAACTAAGCTCGCGGAGGAGCAGACGTTTAGCAGCGTTTGCCATGGAGCAGGTAGAGTGATGTCGCGTGCAAGAGCTCTCAGAACTTTTCGCGGCGAGAAAGTCGCGCGAGAATTGGAAGCGAGAAAAATCTTGATTCGCGCAGCTTCCTGGCGTGTAGTTGCTGAAGAAGCACCACCAGTTTACAAAGACGTGGATGAAGTCGTTCGGGTTTGCAAAGAAGCCGGGATTTGCGAGATAGTTGCGAGGTTAGTCCCAATTGGGGTGGTGAAGGGATAGCTAAATTTGAAACCCAAAAACATCTCTTGCGATTTCCTCAAGCTTTTTAACCTCACTTTTCCTAAATCCGATGTAAATCCCGCCTTCCTTTCCACCAACCCATGTTCGCGTTTTCTCCCCAGGAGCGAGAACACGATTAAGCAATTTGTGCAAGATAGTAACGTAAAGACCTTCGCGAATCTTTATCTTAATCCCACCCTCAATGCCGTAAATTGACAAAAAGCCTCCGCCACTCGGTTTGTAAACCTCGTTTAGCTCGCTTGCCTCTATGTCGAGATGCGTCACTCTTGCGAGAGCATAGCCTTTGACGTGAATGTAAACCTCGCCCTTTATCTCACGATTGTTTATGAAGATTCTTGCTCCTTTTAAAGGGAGCTTTCCATATGCTGGACCCGTCATTAAATTAAATCGCGAAATTTAGTAAATCGCTAAAACTCTGTTCTTTTTCTTTGCCCCTACGGTTTATCGACATCAACTTTGATGGAAATTGAAACTTGACTTATTTCTTATCAAGGGCTTATGAATTATGAGCGAAGGAAATCTAAAGGAGTTCGAACGAGCAATCGAAGATTGTAGAAAAAAGCTCGCTGCTTTTACCGCGCGAGAGCTCGTGCTAATTCACCACGACGATGCAGATGGGATAACTTCTGCTGCCATAATCAAAACCGCGTTTGAGAGACTTGGCTACAAAGTAAAAACCCTTTGCCTGGAAAAACTCTATCCAGAAGTCGTGGAAAGCTTGCTCAAGAAAAAGGGAAAGCTCTATATCTTCGCTGATATAGCATCACCACACGTCTCGCTCATCTCCGAGTTAAACAAAGGGAGTAATTTCGTGATAATCCTCGACCATCATGACACAAACGAAAAGGGTAGAGATAATGTTTACAACCTGAATCCAGAGCTCTATGGAATTAGCGGTGAAAGCGAAGCAAGTGGGGCGAGCGTTTGCTATCTATTTGCTAAGCAATTAGATGAAGCTAACAAGGACTTGGCCTACCTCGCTGTCATTGGCTCTGCCGAAATTCCAGGGAATTTGAGGGGGCTGAACAAGATAGCACTTAGGGATGCGGTTGAGAGTGGAGACGTTGAGATGGCGAAAAAAGGAGAAAAGGAAGTCTACAAGATAACGAAGTTCGACAAACCAGAGCTCTGGACGAGTTTGGCGAAGAAGCTCACCATATTGGGAGCGGTTGGCTACTATCAGCGTGGGCCTGAAATAGCGATAAAAGCGGCGTTACAAGGGTTTGACAAGGAAACGGAGCGATTGGTGAAAGAGTTGGAAGAGAAAAGGCGAAACGTGACGAGAAAACTGATTGCGCGATTGAGAAGAGAAGGATTACATGAGCTGAAACACTTGCAGTATTTTCGCGCTCGCGATGCATTCGCTGGCATGGGAGTAAAGGTAATCGGCACCTTTTGCTCCTATTTAAAATTTCAGAGGTGGATAAACCCAAGGAAATACTTGCTCGGGTTCATGAACATGTCCCCGGAAATCCCTGGGTTTGGAAAGTTAAAGGGGAAGTTGGTCAAAGTGTCCGCGCGAGTTCCTAAGCAGTTGGAAGCCGAGATAAGAGAAAAACGCAAACCGCCACTTTCAGAGCTTTTGCCCAAGGCAGCGAAACTGGTTGGTGGTTTTGGAGATGGTCACGAGTTCGCAGCATCTGCAATCATACCAAAGGGAAAGGAGCGTGAGCTTTGCTCAGCTTTTGACAGACTTGTCGAAACTCAAAAGCGGTGAGTCCATGCCAATCTCGATTGTAGTGCCGGTTTACAACGAGGAAAAAATACTGGAGAAAAACGCGAAACAACTGCTCGCTTTTCTTCGAAAGCTTCGAGTTGACTTCGAGCTCTTGATAATCAGCAATGGGTCAACAGATGGAACAGTGAAAATAGGGAGAAGGCTTGAGAGGGAAAACAAGGAAGTGAGGTTTTATCATATAAATCAACGTGGAGTTGGACTAGCTTTTAAGCTAGCCCTGAAAAAAGCTAGGTACGAGAATCTAATTTGTCTTGACATAGACATGTCAACGGAGCTAGCTTTCATTAAGAGAGCTTACGACTTGCTCAAAAAGGGCATTTCAATGGTCATAGGCTCAAAAGTGCTTGGTGTGCAAGTTAGATCAACCTTGCGAAGGTTCATGAGCAGATCTTTCCTTTTCCTCATCAGAGCAATGCTTGGAATGAAATACAGCGATTACTCAATTGGAGCGAAGGGCTACAAGAGAAGTGAAGTCTTGAAATACGAGCGTCTCATAGACAAAGGTTCATTTTACGTCATCGCTATTTGTTATGAGCTCGTGAAAGAGGGAAAGCGAATAGTAGAGATTCCGGTTCGCTGCGTAGACATAAGGAAAAGCAGGTTCAACTTGTTGGGAGAAGCGCTTTATCGTTTCCTAGCTCTCTTGAAGTTCTGGACAAAAACAAAGCTCCTGCAAAGCTCGTAAAACAAAAAGGCGATGCCAAGGGCTGTTAAAACCTTTGAGACCTCGTCTATTGGCGTGCTCGCGTAATAAAGCCTTACGACCTTTCTTTCTGGAAAAACTAGCATAAAGGATGGAGAAACCAAGTAGATTTTTCTTGCGCCCTCTACTCGCCAATTAGGAAAGTACGAGATTTTTATCAGATGAGGTTTTCTGATGCAATTTGTGAATACAACTATCTCTTCATTTCTCACTATTTCCTTTACTGTGCAGTTGCTCCCGACTTCTATTTTCGGCAAATTTGAGAGATTTATCTCGTTTTCCTTCATTATCAATCTGAAATATTTTGCGTCATCTTGCGATGCCTTTCTTGTGAACGCTAAGTGCACCTTGCTCAAACTTTTGAACCAATTGTAGGATAACCTTTTCCAATTTCCGGTTTCGACTAGAATTGGCTCATAAGAAAGGACTTCGACGTAATTTCCGCTCACGTTTTCTATCTCGTAAATTTCATATCGCCCAACCTCGCCTTTTAACTTGACGTCGCTTCTTTCCCTTAACGCTCTCTTGGCTCTTTCCGAGACTGCTATTATTTCGCGAACGTTAAACAGCTTAAGGTGTTCTATACCAGCACTTAAATTGAAGCTCGTGCATTCCCATGTGCGCCAAAACGGACAAGAGCGCTGCTCGCTTATTTCAGATTGTATGTAAAAGACAAATGGGGCGGAAATGCTCGACTGCATGTAAAGCCCCTCTAAAGTTGAGCGGTTGGCGAAGAGCGGCAAAGACTCGAAAACCCTAATCGTGCCGAACATGTTGTTCGCTTCATTGTGCTCGTAAACGACACGAGGAGAGGAAAGATTACCCCTCAACAAGGACGATATCTCTTTCAGCTGCTCCCACGTGCTTTTCCCTTCGAAGCCTTCGTAGTTCCACTTTATCCAGTAAGGTATGTAGGTCACGTTTTCCTTTACCCAGAAAAGCGTGAGGAAAGCAATTACCAATAGCACAGCACTTTTAGCTTTGAGTCTTGAAATAGCCGGAGAAAGGGCAAGCGGAGAGAGTAGGACGAGCAAGTATTGCAAAAATGGCACAAACCTTATGTCAACCCCTCCTATGAACGGAGCTAGGTAGAATAACAAAATCGAAGAAAGCGCACAGAACAGAAGATAAGCCAATCGCTCATCGCTTTCTCTAAGAGCGGAGATAAAGCCGAGACAAGATAGAACGAAAAAAGGGCGAAGCACTTTTGGGAGCACCCGCTCATTGCTACCAAGAATCCATTTGTGGCTATAAGGCGTAGTGTATTCCAGCTTCGCGAGCATTGGCAAGTACCAAAAAGCCAAAAGGAGAAAGGCTAGAAGGTAAACCCTGAAAAGGTAGAGGAAGTTCTTCGCTACAAGTTTTCTTTTCCCTTTAACGATGGGAGATACGATGAAGTAAGCAGAAGCTAGCACGACGAAAAGGAGCGTATATACGTGCGAGAGTCCTATTAGAGCTATCAGAACAGAGTTTAGAGTGTGGTATTTCCCTTTTCTTATACCCTTCCAAAGGAGGCCGAGAAAGAGAAAGGATAACGCGAAGCTAAAGCTATAGGAAAACTCACCAGCAAGAGTCGAGGGTATGTTTCCGCCCCACATGGAATTGCCTTGGTGAAACAAAAAGGCTAGAGAAAAAACAGCTGCCAACGCTGGCAAAGGAAATTCGAATCCCATGAGTGACATCGTGAGAAAGGAAGTTAGCGGTAAAAGAAAAGTTCCAAGTACTGTCGCGATCTTAAACGATATCTGCATTGGCACCAAGTAGCTAAGAAGAGAGATGAATACGAAGAGTAAGGGGAAGTAAAACTGAAAGATGGGAAAGCCAGCGTAATTTCCAGGACACCAACCAGTTAGTTTCCCACGAGGTAGCAAATAATTTCTCATGTAGAGCGCCGGGTAGTAATGAGAGCCGGTATCGCCACCGGTAGTGATAACCTTTGAAAGCAAGAGCTCTGGTTTGAAGTAATAGAAGAGAAATCTATAGATAAGGAAAAAGGTGAAGAGGTTTGCACTAAGTTGAACTAGATTTTCCGCTTTGAACTTTTTGGCGCGTTTTTTCACTTCACCTAGCATTACAAAAATAACCAAGCAAAAATATTTGCATGCAAGTCAAAAGGATTGCACTCGTTCTCAAGCGCGTGCTCGCTGTTAAGAAAGATGAGCAATTTCTCATAGTGAGTGATGAGCACAAAAGCAGACTTGCAAGGTTATTTTATAACGCAGCAAGGAGGATAACAACTCAAGCGCACTTTTTGATCTTCCCATCAATAAGGGAATCCGGAGCCGAGCCGCCATCAATTGTGGCAAGCGCCATTCAAAGCTCAAGCGTTTTTCTTATTTTGACCAAGTTCTCCCTAACCCACACGCACGCTGTGAAGACCGCCACAAAACTAGGGGCTCGCGGTGTTAGCATGCCAGGATTTACAAGGCAAATGTTCCGCGCGCTTTTCGTGGATTACAGAAAGCTAGCTGCCATTGGAAAGCGCGTTGCTAAGGAGTTGAGAAAGGCCAAGGAAGTTGAGGTGAGCTCTCGAAGTGGGACGAGATTGAAATTCGAGATAAGCGGAAGAGAAGTTCACGTAGATGATGGAGATTTAAGGGAAAAAGGCAGGCTAGGAAACCTGCCAGCTGGCGAGGTTTTCGTTGCGCCAATAGAGGAAAGCGCAAATGGGATTTTAGTAATAGATTCAATGAAAAGCGCTGGCGTAACCTATGCGAGAAAGGGGACGAAAATAGAGATAAGGAATGGAAAGGCTGTCGGAATTTCCAATAAGCAATGCAGGCTGGCAAGGGTTTTCAGGCGAGTTAAAAACGCTGGCTTCCTCTGCGAATTCGGGATAGGAATAAACCCCAAAGCTAAAGTGATTGGCAATATACTGCAAGACGAAAAAGCGCTCGGAACTTGTCACGTAGCGTTTGGGACTAACATTACCTTTGGCGGTAAAATAAAGAGCTCCGTCCATTTGGATGCGATAATCTTCAAGCCGACAATTAAAATTGACGGAAAAATTCTGATGAAAGATGGGAAGTTCGTTTTTAAGCATCATAATCTCATCAAACATTAACAAATCTTCATTCGTTGAAGACATTTAATCACGCAGTTTCGCAATCTTAAATCTCATACAGCTGTGGCGAAACGTAAATTGGGTAGCCAAACCTGAAAATAGCGTTGTCAAACCTATCGAGACTTGAAACCCAAGGGTTTATCTCCATTCCACTAGCGAAGGAAACATCTCGAGCAATTCGCTTAATGGTCGGAAAGAAAGCTCGCAAGACTAATCGAGTGGGTAGGTCAAAAACCAATGTGACGTCAACGTCTGAAATAGCAGTGTAGTTCCCATTCGCATCTAGATAGTAAAAGAATGGCTTTGGACTGCGCGGAGATGCAGAGCCGCGGAGAAACGCGAGCTGCAAGTGCTCGCAAAAGTGAGGAGAGCTTTTCACCACGCGCTCAACGAAATCTTCCGAAACCCTTTTAACAAGCGGGAATATCTCCTGCTTTCTTTTCATTTCCTCTTCATATCTACGCTCAACTTCTTCCATCGAATTTGCCAGAAAAGTTATCTTCTCATTGAACTTAACCGAAACGGGAAAGCGAGCCTTTATCTCCATTTTTCTGCTCTCAAACTCGACGAGAATTCTTTCCCACTCGTGGCTTGGAATACCACTTAGCTCCGCTCTCAGCGAAAACCTATCCCCTTTTGGATTGTAACCAGCAACAACAAGCATTATACTAAGCGGCGAATATCCGCTTTCCTCTGCAAATTCTTCAGCAAAAGCCTCTAGTAGAGTTTTTGCTTTCGATACCACGATTAGGTAACAAGTAACAACACTTTAATTCGTTCTCAACTTCTTATAATGCGAATCTTACTCATAAACCCGGAGTTCAAGGGCTACAAAGGCCCTGAC
>CAZYXF010000024.1:0-7548 GCA_964651025.1 uncultured archaeon | reverse complement strand
TCATAGTCCTAGCGATCCTCTTCGTTAAAGAAAAATCACTTCGAACTTTCACAAAAAGGAAAAGAAAGTAAGCACGATTACTTTCGCTTCGAAACGAACAGCTCTCACAAATTACGACTCACTTTGTTGCAATAGCTGAGAGATTTCTTTGATCTCCGTGGTTGGAGTGGTGTCGTCTAGGTGGTTAAAAGCTTTCACTCCAATAATTGCGACGAGACAGCGAATCTTATAAAGTGTTATCAACCTGATGTTTAAAATATTTATTTAACAAGCTATATAATTTAGAACAACCTTAAAGTCTCACGAAATTTTCTGTTCATTAGAAAGCATATTACATAAAAGATGTTTTAAAATAAACCAACCAAAAAAGCTGCAATATAAAACATCTTTCATATAAAATACTTCTTCAGATTACGTTCCAGAAATATTTATAATAAAAGATATTGTGCGAAAAATACTACAAAAGAAATGCAAATGGCCGACTACAGAGAATAAACCCTCACATAAAAAGTTTATCAAATTCATCAAGCCATTAGAACGCGCTTTAGTTCCTCGAGATCAAATTTCGTGTTTGCGCATCCATTTTTGTGAAGGAAAACTGCTTGAAGAGCGAGATTCTCGTTTTTTAACATCTCATAGGCCAGCTTTATCTCGTGTGGACAGGCAACGCCAACTACGCCGCGATAGCCGTGTTTTTTAATAATGCCTGGTATGCAAGAACCGCCTGCAACCACATAAACATCATATCCAAGTTTTTTCGCTAGCCTTGTAGCGCGGTTTATCAAACAATCCCTTGAACAAGAGGCGCAAATATAAGTAGAGTTTTTCTCGTCAAATCTAGCTTTACATCGCGAGTCAAGGTATTTGCGAGCGCAATGCGGCAAGAAGAGAGCTCGCTTTTTCGTTCTCGCGAACTTCTCTCTGTTCTCCAGATTGGCGAGCTGTATCTCTATCAGATCGCTGACTAGCGTTATCATGGTTTCGAGATCAAGACCTGTTAGCTCGTGCAGCCTTAACTTCTTCACAATTCTTTTCGCAAGCCTCGCTGTCTTCTCGTGAATGGCTTGCTTTTTCAATGACAAGAGAAATCTTTGAAAAACTCGCTTTGGGATTCGCGTGAAGTCGTACTTGAAGTTATACGCCATTTATTAATTCAACATCGTGAATTAAAATCGCGAGTATCGCAAGTTTGGCAAGAGATTTCCTACTCTTGAAACATTCTGAAATTCGATCTGCGAGTTAAAAGACGCAAGAAGGCAACGAGGAGTTTACTCCAATGAAAAGTTGAAACTACGGGATTTAACCGTAAATTTTGAAAATCGCAAGGCCTGGGAAGCGAGTTGAATAAGCTTGATTATCCCGCAAAAAAACTCATCGCACGCGTTTTTAAGCTCTACTCCAAATAAAAAATGAATGCCTGTGATAGAGATAATGAAGGAAAAACAGAGCGATTTTATGCGCAATAACTCGCTGCTTAAATGGTGAAAACGTGCCGAAAAAACTGCTCTCCGATATCACTTTTCGCCTGATTAGGCCACCCGATTACAAAAGAGACATAAGCGCAGAAGAGCTCGCGGAAGTGATAGTTCGAAGGCTCGGCCTAAAGAGAAAGGAGAGCAGGGCAAATCACGCTCGCTTGCTCATAGAGCTCTTGCAGTTCAAGCGCAGGAACATACCAGTGAAAATCGAAGACATAGCTCGCTTTCTTAACGTTAGCGTTTCACAAGCCTATGAGGAGATAAGGAAGTGGAGGACCTTGGGCATGATAGAGTTTGTCAAACTGCAAAAGGAAAGCGGAGCTATTGAGAAAGGGTACATGCTGACAGCAAGCACTGTGAACAGGCTGATAGATAAGGTAGAATCTAGCGTCTCAGCCTTTTTGAGGGAAACCAGGAGAATAGCAAAGGATTTCGATGATCGTTTCATGTTAGAGTTTGTTAGGAAGGAAAAGTAGCTTGTAAAAAATTTCTTTAAGTTCATTCTTTCAAAAAGATTGTTTTAAATAAATATTTTATTTTAGCGCGGTTGTAATAAAATCGTTGTATCAAATTCTTTTTGAAATATATGATAGTCAATTCATTTTTAACTCTCACAAATTTGTGAGAGTTAAATCATTTTCTGTGAAATATATTTTACAGCAAACTTTTTTAAATAAGCTTTCGTTTTATTTATCAACTTTTCTTTCCCTGATATAGCTATCAATGCCAGGGAAAGGTGAGATCAAAAAGTTAGCAAGAGAGCTAGCGAAGAAACTCGTGATTCCAAATATTTGGGCAGAGGTTAGAAAGGCGTTGCTTCAGATACCGCGAGGCAAGGTAACGAGCTATAAAGCAATTGCTCTTGCTCTTGGCGATGAAAGGGCAGCTCGAGCAATAGCTCGCTTGCTTCCAAAGAATCCAGAGTTGGATAAAGTCCCCTGTTACAAAGTAGTTCATAGCGATGGGAGAATTGGTGGCTATGTGCTCGGGATTGAGGAGAAGATAAGGAGGTTAAGAGCAGAAGGAATTGGGGTGAAAAACGGCAAAGCAGAAAACTTTGAAAACTTGCTCTTCGCGGATTTCAAGCTCAGACCAATTTTAAGGGAACTTCAAGCCGAGCAAATAAAAATCGCGAGGAAAGTAGAGCTCAGACCTCTCAGCTTAGACGAAATAGAGCTCGTTGCTGGAGTTGACATCGCATACTTAAGCGAGAAGGCAATAGCTGCTGCTGTAGTTCTCGACAAGCAAAAGAACCTCGTGGAGAAAAAGGTTGCGATCTCAAGAGTTTCATTTCCTTACATACCCACTTATCTCGCTTACAGGGAGCTAAAGCCAATGCTAAGCGTAATAGCCGAGCTTGAAAGCAAAGTTGACTTGATATTTGTCGATGGAAATGGCCTGCTTCATCCTCGTTTTTGTGGGATAGCAACGCATCTTGGCGTTTTACTGCGAGTTCCAACCATTGGCGTTGCGAAGAAGTTGCTGCTTGGAGAAAGAAAGAACGATTGCATCTACGTCAAGGGCAGAAAGGTTGCGAAGGTTCTAAAACTCGATAAAAAAGAACTTTTTGTGTCGCCTGGCAACTTAATCGACTTAGAGAGCGCGACGAGGCTAACGAAAAGCTTCGTTGAGAATCGAGCTGTACTTCCGGTTAAGCTCGCGCACAAGTTTGCAAATGAAGCGAAAATGGCTTTAAAAGAAGGGGAAAAGAATTAAGATGCGGGGCGTGTCTCCATTAGTAGCAACGGTTTTGTTGCTGGCATTTGTCGTTAGTCTTGCGATGATAGTTGGTGGGTGGTTCTCAAGCTATGTTCGCGGTGTCACAGGAGAAGTAGAGGAGACAAGCGAAGAAGCCATTGGGTGCTCTGGCGCTTCTGTGGCTATAGAGAGGATTTACATCGATACAAGCAAGAACACAAGCCAAATACTCGTGAAGAACATGGGAACAATCAAGCTAACAGTTAAAGGAGCAATAGCCTCAACTGCTGGAATAGTTTGCACGAACAACACAGGGATAAACCTAACCAAGGGTGGAATGGGCGTGCTCAAACTGAGTGACTGTAAAGGACTCAACGAAACAACTTTTGATTACGCCACCATAACCACTAATTGTCCAGGAATTGGAGATGAAGTTACAAAGGATGAAATGAGCGAGAAAGTAACGTTTTATCCTCATGAGGGTAGTTGAGCTTAGCGAGTTTCGCAAGGCTGTTTTCGTTGGCGACACTCATGGCGATTTAGAGGCGAGTAAACACGTGATAAAGAAGTTTGCAAAGGAGAAGAATACTGCGATTGTTTTTCTCGGAGATTACGTCGATAGGGGAGAGCACTCAAGGGAGAACATAGATTTCCTCTTGCAAATGAAGCAAAGGCTCGCTAACAGGCTTTGCTTGCTCATGGGAAATCACGAGTGCTATCCAATCATGGAATTCTCGCCATGTGATTTTTGGACTTCGTTAAACAAAGAAGAGTTGGATTTTTACTGGAGGGTTTTCAAGAGCCTGCCGTTTGTCGCTAGATTTCACGATGTTCTAGCGATTCATGCAGCGCTTCCAAACGTCGAAAAGCTAGAAGATTTTGAAAGGATAAAGCTCGGAAGCGATGATTGGCTTGCCCTAACATGGGGCGATTTCGTTGAACGAGATGGCGATTTTTTGGGATTCGATTATCTTACTGGCAGACCAGTCTTCGGCAGGCACAGATTTGCAAGAGTTATGGGAAAATTGAACATGCGCTATCTCATTCGTTCTCACCAGCCAAACGCAAAGGAAAGTATGTTTAACGGGCAATGCATAACCATTTTCACCTCAGCTGCATACGGAAGGGAGCGAACCGTTGCTATAGCAAAAAGAGAGCGAAATGAAACCAGGATAAAAGTCGTGAAGCTAGAGGAGTTATGAGAAAGGAGGAATACCTCTATCTTGTCAAGAACCTAAGGGGCATAATCTACTTCCGCAAGCCATTGAGATGGGAATTGCTTTGGCTGAAGAGAAAGGTAAGGTATCGCCTGCTTGGAATCGACACGAAACTCTACACTAAGATAAAAAAGCCCTGGAAGAACTTGATACCACTTCGCCCAAAGGTTGAGAGGAAGTCGAGAAAGATTCGCGAGCTTGCGATGCGCGCTATCTATCTCGCGAACAGGTTTTTATCCCCGCTAATAATAGTTGGAAAAGGCAGCTATGCGGATTTCAAAAAGCTTGCATTGCTTGAGATAAGGACGAAAGCCAAATTCAACGACCTTGAGCTTCGTCGAAACCTCCGATTACTCGACTACGCCATGACTGATTGTTATGTCAAATCCTCATTGGCTGTGGAGAAGGAAAAAAGAAACGAGATAGCAAAAAAGGATGCGAAGAGATTTTGGAGGATAAAGCAAGAAAAAGATGGCGAAGTATTCATAACTTATCTCGATCCGCTGTTAGCGCTGCAGAACTTCAAGTGCTCCATAATACCAGCTATAGTCCTTGACTTTGAGCTCTTTAAAGCAGAGGAAAAAGGAGAATAATGCGAAAGCCAATTGCTATTGGCTTCTACCCAAGCGATAGAAGCGAGCTAAAAAGCCTTGTAACGCAACTGCTGAAGAGCAAGAGAAAGTTCAAAAACGCTGTCGCTTGCGTTGTTCCGCATGCTGGCTATGTCTTCAGTGGTGATGTCGCTGGTGAAGTTTACGCCTCAATAGAAACCAAAAAGCGAGTCTTCCTCATAGCCTGTCCGAATCACACTGGCATTGGCGAGCCAGTAGCACT
Source organism: uncultured archaeon (assembly GCA_964651025.1). Classification (GTDB taxonomy): domain Archaea; phylum Aenigmatarchaeota; class Aenigmatarchaeia; order GW2011-AR5; family JAHLMP01; genus CAZUUD01. The sequence continues at coordinate 2,321 of CAZYXF010000024.1, read as the reverse complement.
GAGCTTGCAAGACTGGGAAACACCACTCGGCATTGTGAAGAACGCGAAGCTATTTGCGAAAGAGCTACCAGTAGACGAGAGCGCCCACAGATATGAGCACAGCCTCGAAGTTCAATTGCCTTTCTTGCAAGTTAGATTTCAAGATTTTGAATTAGTCCCGATTTGCCTCGCCCATCTTCAACTTGACGAGATCGAAACTCTGGCGAAAAAACTAACAAGGGAAGAGGTTTTTTACATAGCGAGCAGCGACTTCACGCACTTTGGGCCGAGCTATGGCTACATGCCATTCTTTCACAGGGATTTGATGAAGAACGTGGAAGAGGTCGAAAAGCTTGACAAAAAGGCGATAAGCTACTTGCTAAAGCTCGATGCTCACGGCTTCTATGAGCACGTTGTGAAAACTAGAGCCACGATTTGCGGTTTCGTTCCTATAACGCTAATCACGCTCATAGCAAAGAAATTAGGAGCGAGAAAAGGAGTGCTGCTCAAATACAAGACTAGTTTTGAGGTGAGGGAGAGCGCGGATTTCGTTGCGTATGCTGGAATAGTTTTCACCAAATGAACTAAGCCGAGAAAAAGCGGCGAGATGGATGACGAGAAAGAAAAGGGCGAGGGAAAGGAAAAGAAGAGAGGGAAAAGGACTAAGCAAGACGGATAGGATAAGACTGAACCAAGTCATTCGAATTCTCTCAAATCACTACAAAGGGAAGTGCATTTGGAAGGAGTTCGCAATGGTTTTGGGCAAGGAAATAAGGGAAAAAGAGCTCAGAAATCCCTTTAAGAACTTGGTGATGAGCGTTCTCTCTCAAAACACGAGCGATGTAAATGCAGCCCACGCGTACTTGAAACTCAAAAAGACAATTAAGGAGATAACACCGCGAAATTTGGCAAGGGCAAATTTAAGTGAAATAGAGCAAGCGATAAGGCAAGCAGGGCTTTACAGGCAAAAGGCCAAGAGGCTAAAACGTCTTGCTCTTTGGGCGATCAAAAAGTATCGCGGTGATTTAACCGAACTCGCGAAGAAGGAAAAGGAGGAAATAAGAAGGGAGCTGACATCGCTAAGTGGGATTGGAAAGAAGACAGCCGACGTTTTCATAGCCTATTGCACGCGTTTCGACGCTTTTCCAATCGACACTAATGTTCGCCGCGTTTTGATAAGGCTTGGGTTCGCAAGAACTAACGATGGCTATGAAGCCATGCAGGCTCGATGTGAGAAGGCGATAAAAGCTACGAGCCTTAGCAGAGCGCACGAGCTCTTGCTTCGCCTGGGTCGCGATTACTGCAGGGCTAGAAGCACGAGATGCGAGCTCTGCCCTGTGAAAGCGCTTTGCGCGAGTTATTCTGAGAGTAGAGGAAGTTGAAACATGGAGCTTTCGGAGACACAGCTTTATGTTATGGCTTGCCTTTCGATGCCAAGCGGAGTAAAGCAAGTCTGCTATGCTTTATGCCCTTATCACCATGAATGCGGGGATAACGAGCTCTGCGTTTACGGCACCGCCATTGCTTTGGAAAGGTGTGGTGTTCTTCGCGGCCATGAGTTAAGGAACAGAGACGCTGTTCGAAAGGTCGAGAAGAAGCTTTGGCAATACGACTTGATCAAAGAGAGAAAGGGGCTAATAAGCAACGTTATTTTCTTTTCCATGAAAGGTGAAGTTAGAGACGAAGATCTCATGTGGCGTCGCCATGTCTTGCGAAACGGCAAGTGGATAAAGGAAATAAAAAGCCTTGAAGAAGCTATAGACGAGATAAGAACTTGTTTGGAAAGCCTGTGAATTAAACCAAGCTCGTGCTCTCGATTTGGACTTCGCCAACGCCGTCTATCTCGCGAAGCCTTTGCTCGACTTCCTTCGCCTTTTCCGCGTTTTCAGTAACAACGAGAAGCTTTATGGTTTTTATTCCAAATGCTAACTCCTCCAATTTAGCGTCTTTAACTCCTTCGATGCTCTTCGTTTTCTCCATGACCTCGCTCATGTCCACGTTGCTATCCTTTGGAAAGACCTTTAATAAAATGGCTACCTTTCCCATGTTCACGGACCCTCAAATCCGCAAGCTGGACAAACGTAAGTCACGCCGAGCTTTCTACAACGCTCACATCTAATTATCTTAACCTTTCCGCATTTTGGACATGGAAACTGAGTGAAGTTATCATCGCTAACTACATTTCGATTGCAGCTTGTGCAGCGAAGCTCTGGGAGCATGGGAAGTAGTTCGTGAAAAGAGTTAAAAATGAAGTAAGAGCTTGAAGTTGGAGCTTTTCGCCGGTAAAATGCCCCCGCCAGGATTCGAACCTGGGCCAAGGCCTCCGCAGGGCCCCATTCTAT
>CAZYXF010000023.1:0-7970 GCA_964651025.1 uncultured archaeon | reverse complement strand
GCTTCACAGCGCCTTTCATCAGCTTGAGCCTCCTCACAACGCTTTCTGCTTTTCTCCTGCTAACTCCGCGGAGCAAGTTTATTCTTTTTCTTAGCCCAACTTCCCATTTCAATTTCCCTTCCAATCCAAGCCGCGTAAGCTCGCTCACTTCCCTTTCTTTCCCAACCTCTTTAGCCAGTTCGACTAAGAACTCGCCATCTATTAGAACGCCCTCTAAGTCCATTATCAGAAGCTTCCTTTTCTTTAGCTCGTGGATTGGCGCATTGGCTCACCCCTCGCAAAAATTCTTTGATTTGCATATTGAAGAAATCCTGTCATGGCTAAATCCGAGAAGTGCAAAGTTTTTATCCAATTCTTACGGATTGGCGCATCATCACCACACTCGACTATGATTTTGTGAGTTTGTAAGTTAAGCTTAAAAACCTTTGCTCAAACCTTGCTTGAAAGCCTCGAAACAACTCGCGGAACCGCGAGTCTTTTCACCTTAGCCTTCAACCGCTTTATCCTCGATTTTAATATAAGCGCTGGTAGGGTTATTTTTCCCTCTAAGATTTCCCTGCGAAGCCGCAAGATGTCGAAGTCATATTCTTCTTCGCAAATCTCTATGAGCTTCATCGTGTATCTTATGCCAAGGGCCAAGATAAGGCTAGCTCCACAAGCGAGCGCTTTGCTCTTCGAGGTCATCGAAAAGTACTCTCTTATGAGCGTTGGGGCCCATCTAAGGTTGTGCTTCCATGCCTTTAGCAGGAGCATGGAGCGAGCTCGATTCAAATCGCGAAGCTCCATGCTCTTATACCCCAGCTTTCTCAGCACTCCCATGGAGACGAAAAACAGCGGGACTATGAGGCTCTTAAAGCCCTTTAGCTCCTCGACAAGCTCAATAGTTTGCTCCACATCCCTTTCATCTTCTCCAGGTAGACCGATTATGAGCGTTGCGCACGGAACCCAATCGTTTGCCTTTAAAATTTCGAACGCCTTTACGACGACATCTCTCCATTCCTCTGGCTTGAATGGCTTTGCCTTTCCAAGCATGTATTTGCTCATGAGTTTTGGACTCGCTGTCTCTATTCCGGTTTGCCCACTCACCCATTTGCTGTTGATCCCTTTCATCAATGGCGTTAGCTCCTCTATTAGCTCAGGCGAAGATGCAACAGAACTGAGAGCAAAATGAGATATCCCTATCCTCTCTACACCTTCAATTCCTCTAACGGCCTTGAAGAGCCTTATCACCTTTTCTTTCTTTGGCACAGGACCAGTTGCACCGTATCTCAGCACGTCCTCAGCGTGGAGCAGTGGTTGCCTACCGGCTGCCAAGTTAACCTTCACGTCCCTTATTATCTTCTCCAGCGGAAAGCTTCTAAGCACCCTTAAATTCGGCTCGCAGAACTGACAACCCCTTCCGCAACCTCGAGCTATTTCCACCAATCCGCAAACAGTTGGTTTTCTTATGTTTGGAATCTCTTCTGGCGGGACGGCACTTCCATAAACGAAATCGGGTATGCGCTCTCCGTTCAGCACGCGCTTTACTAACGAGGGGACTACTTGCTCTCCTTCGCCAATGACAACGCAATCAATTCCATACTCGGCTTTTTTCTCCTTGTGCGCCTCGAATTGCCATGCACCAGGACCGCCGACAATGATGGTTGGCTTGTACTTTCTAACAACTGGGTTGAAGACTATCTCGCGGAACTTGATCGCCATGTAAGCTTCCCCGCCAAACAACTGCGTAAACGTTGTGGTGGCAGGGCCTATGCCAAGTGGATCAGTTGTGTTTATGCCCAAGACTTTCGTTTCCTTTCCCACGACGCGATCGAGAAAGTCGGGATGAGCAACTATCACATCGCTCTCTTTAAATCCGCTTTCGAGCAGTGAAGCCTCTATTCTGCGAAGTCCGCAAGGGGCTACTTCAACCTCCCCGTTTTCACTGACATGGACGCTTGGGCAGAAGAAGGTGAAGTACATCCAATCTGGGAGCAAGCCATGAGGAACGCACGCTGAAAAGCCAAGGAATATCCCGCCTCCATACTCGCTCATTAACGTTCTGTCCGCTGTGAGCACGATCTTATATCCTTTTCTCATCTCCTCTCTTAGAGAAACGCTTTAAGTCGCTTGCGCTACCTCGTTATCTTGCTTTTAGCCACGAGCTCATAGAGCTTTCTTGCTTTTGCGTTTTGCTCGAAATGCCTTCTTATCGGAGCTATTAGCTTGTCAAGGTATTCGGCAACCGCGTTTTTCAGGTCTTGTGGGTGAAGCTCGCCAGCAAGGTAGGCCCTTTCAAGCTCTTTATAAGTTGTAAATGTGACGTCACCTCCGTATTTTGCCTCTCTTTTGACAACCATTTCCTTGAACGCGCGAAAGATAATATGCTTTGCGTAATCCAAAATTGGGTTGTTCTCAACTTGCTTTGCCGGACAAAAGGCGCGAGAGATTTTCCTGAAGATTTCCTCTCTTGAATCGTGAACGTAGATGCAAGTTTGCGGCTTTGACTTTGACATCTTCGAGCTTATCGCGATGTCTATCTCGCGGTTTTCGTCGTAACCTTCTGGCTTTTTAACGCCCTCCAAGCCCAAAAGCATGTGGTGATGAACGCAGACTGGTTTCTTCCAGCCGAGCTTTTCTGCAACGTCGCGAGCCAGCATGTTCGCGCGCCTTTGATCTAAGCCGAGCTGACAGATGTCGACGTTCAGCTCAAAAATATCAGCGACTTGCATCATTGGATAGAAGTATTGCGCTACTTCCTTTAGCTCGCCTTTTTTGCGACCCATTATGGTTAGCGCTCTTTCAGCTCTCGCCACCGTGCAATTCTTCGCTATGGTTAGGACGCGTTTCCAATAATCGCTTCTCGAGACCAAATCGCTCGCCCAGACTATTTCAACCTTGTTTAGATCAACACCTGCAGCCCGCCAGACTTCGATGAAGTACTCGCCGGCTTTTCGTATAGCTTCTAAATCACCGCCTAGCTTTCGATTTATCCAGGCGTGCCAATCAGCGAGCAATAACTTGAACCTTATACCAGCTTTTAAAAGCTCCTTGATCAGCAGCGGTCGAAAAACGCCAAATGGCAAGTGGGCTAAACCGCTTGGCTCAAAGCCGTCATAAGCAACAGGGTGTTCTTTTGTTTCCAAAAGTTCGCGAAGTTCCGCTTCGGTTATAATTTCTTCCGCTATGTTTTTGATGAGTTGCATTTTGGTTTCTAGGTCCATTAATCGATTGGAATGAAAGTGAAATTAAAGTTTTCTGGTTGGACACGCGTGAACATAAGGACAGTTTTATCTGCCCGATAAGGATTTTGTGATTTAAACATCGTTTCACAGATGGAGGAGATTACAAGGTTACAATGGATTGACAAGAAGTTAGACGAGTTAGAAGACGAGGAAATCGAAGCTGTACTTCAACTAGTTAGAGAAATTCCAACAAAGGAGAGATTAACACGTGACGATTTAGTGGATAGGCTTAATCGTTTTCCACAACATCGGATTACGCTTGTGAAGTGCGGAGGAGATGAAGTCATCTCGGTTCATATAGCATATGAAAAAGATGAAAGTACATGGTATTTGTGGTTAGGATGTACGAGAGAGGATTGGAGGGGCAGAGGAATAGCTAAAAGGTATTTTAGCGATACGGAAAGGAGAGCAAGAGAGGAAGGATATGAAAGATTGGAAATAAAAGTCCCTACCGGTAGCAGACTTCAGTCCCATTTGATGAGAAGAGGATGGAGAGTGAAAGAAGTTAACAAAAGTGCGTGTATTCTCGAGTTGGAATTAAAATAAACAAAAAAATAAAAACCTCTAGATTGGAGGCTTACAGTTCACTTGTGCTCTCAATGCAATACAGCCGTTCACCTACTCTAAGGTAATCTCCTTTTCTGAGCAGCCCATCGTATCTCTCTATCTGAGCTTCACCTTTCTCAACTGCGCTTCTCACCTCTTCTTCTATTTCTTGCACGACTTCAGGTAAACCAAACGTAAATAGACGGACTGCTCGTTCACCTTCTTCTGTTTCCAGCCTCAACCTCAATTCTAAATTCCTTATGGGAATGTTCCTTAGACTAGATGGCACCCCAAATTTGAAGATGGGCGGGCAAAGCACTTCATCTCTTCTTTTCACTTCCTCTACTCGTCCTCCCAACACTCTTGTTATTTCTGTGGGAGATATGCCCAATCCCTTTCCGATTTTCTTTAACAGACTTGCCATTTTCTCCCCCATTTGGATTTTCATCTTCATTTAATAGTGTGATGGACAGGAGGGTAGAACCAGCGTTTATGACAAGTTAAAAATCTATCGATTGTAATTCAAGTGACAGTTCTTTAAAGGTTGGGAAGAGTAGATAAAGAAAGAAAAAGCATCTCATCGCGCTTTTTCATCTTTTTATCTCTCCGTTTAGGATCGTCACTACTAGTTCGCCAGCAGGTGTTAGCTTTGCTGCCTTTATTTGCTTTGTATTTCCGAAGTCAATCAGCCCGAGCTCTTTTAAAATCCTAGCGTTTAGCTTCAATGTCGAAAGAGGGATGTTAAACTCTCTTGAGAGAAATCGAAGAATCGACGTTATAGTCGCTAGCCTTATTTCACTCACGGCCTGCAGAATTAACCTTTGATTTCTATTTAGAGCTCGCAATAGAAGCCTTCTCAGCACTACTTCACTCGCTCTGCTAGTTCGGGTATCACTATTCGATATTGGAATTGGCACCTCATCCTTATCACCATTGCTGACAAGATTTACAAGGAAATTTTAAATAACAATTTGGCTAGCTAAACCTAGCTAGACGAGAAAATTACAGAGATTTTCGTTTCACGCTTTTTATTCTGCCCCTCTCAATTTCGACTACATCACCATCTTTTAGCTCTAATCGTGGGTCAAGAGGTATGTAGGGTATTCCTCTTTCCCTTGCCAATATAGCAGGATGCGATAACATGCCACCGTACGATGCGATAGCGTTGTTACGACCTTCGATAGCGAAAATAACCCTGAAAAGATCTTCAACGTCCCTGGTTTCACGTGAAGGTTTGATCACATATAGAACACCTTTAGGTTGCATTTTTACTTTTCCCAAATCATCTGGACTTGATAGGACTACAACTCTTAATACCATTCTTTGCTTTGTAGAGGGAAGGAGCAGATGGGGCTCGTAGAGCATGAAGTCTATAGTGTAATCTTCTCCCTCTCTCCACCTCGTCCAATGAACACTCACAGGATTTCTCCAAGCAGTTGGAAATGGAGGTCTTTTTTCTAGTGGCGAATAACGTGAGCATAAATCCATAACTTCATCATCAGAGAGGACCGGTTTGCCGACCATTCTAGTGGGAACTTTAACTTTCATTGGAGGGTCGTGAATTTCTCCAGTGACAGGATCTTCGACTCTGAAATACCATTCCTTTTTGCCAATCTGCTTTTCTGCCATTCTCTTGCTTTCCATGTCAACCACATATTTATCTCCGCCCCACTCTAGCCCATATCCACATCCCCACGTCGCGGTTACATTGAAGAGTCTTTTTCCACCTTGTCTGGGAAGTGATACCTCACAAGAAGGCCCCAAACCAAGAGGCTCTATCCAAGGATGAAAATAGATATTCGATTCGATAACGGAAGGTTTTAATTCGTCAACCACCTTAAGAAAGGTTTCAACCACGTTCTCAACATTCCTCGCGATATCCTTCTCTTTAGCGCGTAAATTGATTTTCAAGTTAGGTAAATGTGCTTTTGATGGGAATGTCGCCATTCTCATCGTAGCTATGTGCTTTCCCCTTGGAAAGTCATCAAATACCTCGCAAATTGCGGATACGAGTTCTTCTTTCAATTCTTCCGACCTACTAACCTTAGATATGGTGCTTTGAGGTATTATCGTTAACGGATCTGGCAACGGAGGTATGGATTTTCCGACGTGTTTACGCATCCTATGTATGAGCTTGAAGCCCCGTATCTTAGTGGAGCAAATGGAATCGACTTCAGGATCGTCTATATCATATAGCCGCATTTCCATCATAAGACCTCGTAATAAATTTTTAATTTTTACTCGCTAATAATGACATACTTCCAGAGTTAGCTAATTTAAGGGCAAATCTAATTTACAATTCCATGTTGATTCGCGACGTTATGTGCAAGGAATGCCACGCTTTGCGTCCGAGCGATCGCGTTTCGGATTTCATCGCGTTAATGGAGCGCTACCACGTGCATGAAGCTCCAGTCGTCGATGAGAAGCGCAGGTTAATCGGCTGGCTCCACTACAAAACACTAGTTGCGAAGAACGTCCAGGACCCAACTTTAACTAAAGTTGCGAGCGTCATGATTTCGCCACCAGCTGTAAAAGAGAGCGAGGAGCTTGAACAAGCCATAAGGCTTATATTCGACGCTGGTCTGCGAGCGTTGCCAGTTATTGATGAAAACGAGAAACTTGTTGGCATAATTTCAATCTTCGATGTGATAAAGGCCATAAGAAGCGAAAAAGTTTTCCAAAGGCTCACGGCAAAGCAGGTGATGAGCGATGCGGTTGTCATAAAAAAGGACGAGGACATAGGCAAGGCTCGCAAGCTCATGCGCGATTACAACATTTCTCGCTTGCCAGTCATAGACGAGAAAGGCCGCTTGGTTGGAGTCGTTGCTATATTTGACTTGCTAAAAGCTATAAAGCCAAAGGAGCGCATTTCTTGGTATTCAATGGCGGCTGAGAAGCTCGTAACAACTGGGATAAAAGTGAGCGTTGTCATGAACGATTCTCCGCTTATAGTTGAGCCTGATGAGCGATTGAGAGAAGTCATAGATAAAATGCTCGATTTCAACACAAGGGGTGCAATAGTGGTCGAGAATCAGACCCCAATTGGAGTAGTAACGACTAGGGACTTGCTCGAGGTTTATCTGGCTTCAAAGAGCAAGCCAAGTGAGTTGCCAATCCAGCTCTCTGGATTTGAGAGCTCTGATTTTGAGCGATACCCGAACTTGAAGGATTTGATGGAGAGGTTCGTTGAAAAGACGAGCAAGCTTATCAAGATAAGGTGTCTGCATCTTCACGTGAAGAGATACAAAAAAGGGAAGCGAACGAAGTTTTCGGTTAGAGCTAGGCTTTTGACGGAGAGGCGAAGCTTCATAGCTCGCGAATTCTCTTGGAACTTGAGCGAGGCCCTTTCAAAAGCTCTTAGCGATCTTTCAAGGCAGGTTGAAAAGCTCGTGAAAGGAAGAAAGAAAACGAGGAGAAGAGCGCTAAGGAGAGTAAAGGGATAGCATCTCCTCTTCGATGAAGTGAAGCTTTCCAGGGATTATCAAAACAGCCGGCGTGCTGAAGTGCATTTGCTTTAAATCTTCAATTCTGCCATAGGCTATTTTACTCTCATCACTTCCTAGCCTTGAGCAAACCACGATTTTATCGCCCTTTTTTATGACGTTTTCCTTGAACTCCTCTTCCATCGCTTCTAAGAGCTTAAGGGCATCTGTTACACTTAGTCCGATGTCGAGAAGGACGAGAGTGTGAAGCCCGCGCTCCTTATTTTCTTTTATGTTGTCATAAACAGATTTGACTATCCTGTCCTTTGGTAACGTAACAGTTCTTCCGAACTTGTATATCTGCAACCCTGTTTCGCAAATCGCAGTGTAAATCGAGGAGCCATGAACAACTTTTGTTTCGATCCCGCGCTTTTTTGCTTCGAGCAAAAGCGAGACGTGCGTCGTCGCGGTTAATGCATCGCCCCCAACGAGAATGCAAACCCGCTTTTCCTTTGCAAGTTCAATTATCTTTTCGCTCTCCTCCTCAAGCTCTTGTCTCTTAACTTCCCTTATCTCTCTTCCTATCAACCTTTCAAGCTCTTCCTTGCTCACCAGGAGCTCTGTTGTGTAAGCTTCCAAAAGCAAAACATCGCTCTCTCTTGCGAGCTCTATTGTCTTCATCGGAATTTCCCTCTCACCCACTCCCAAAGACGCTAGGATTAGCATGATTTCACGGCTTTTCAAACAATATAACGCCTTCTCTTAGCACGCCGATTTT
>CAZYXF010000022.1:0-8050 GCA_964651025.1 uncultured archaeon | reverse complement strand
TTCAAGCTTATAAAGCAAAAGGTGCGAGCATGGCCGAGCAAGCAGAGAACGTCGTCTTGATAGGGAAGAAGCCGACGATGAACTACGTGCTAGCGGTTGTGACGCAATTCAGCGATGGGCAGAATGAAGTGCACTTGAAAGCTAGGGGAAGGGCGATAAGCAAGGCTGTTGATGTTGCGCAAATCGTGAAGAACAGATTCATAAAGGACGTAGATATTGCTGGCATAGAGATAGGAACTGACACAGTAACAACAGAGGATGGGAGAGAAATAAACGTCTCGACCATTGACATCGTTTTGAAGAAGGCGTGAAAGGGCTAGCAAACCAAAAATCCAGCGACTTTTGGTTTTGGTTTTTACCTCCGCACTTCGCTTTTCTTGACGATTTGTGCATTGTTTTTACCAGTCATTTTGTGAATATTTGCCTTAAGCCAATCGTAACCACTTAAAGGAAGTTAAACTTTTATAAACACCTGAAAAAACTTTATGATGAAAGTAGCGGATGGTCATGTTCACATAAGCGCAACTTGGAATCGAAGAATTCCATTTGGCAGAGGTCTGGGAAAGGGGGAGATAAAGACGGCAAGCTTTGATGAATATAAACGCCTTGCTGAAATTTGCGAGAGAAGATTTGGTGTAAGGGTAACAGATATCTGCGTGTTTCCATTTGAAAGCGTAGATCTACTAAGGGAAAACGAGTTGCTTCGTGAAATGGTCAATGAATACAATTGCCGAGGTGAAAGTCCAAAGGCTCATTTCTTTTACAGGCTTGACCCATTTGACCAAAATTCCGTAAATGGTTTTGTTAACTCTTTTGACGAACGTGACAAAAGACCTGAGGGAGTGAAACTTCATCCTCGAGAAGAGAGATGGCCAGATATCGAAAGGGGGATGGAAATCGTGAGGGATGTCGTTAAGGAATACGTGCACGACTCTTCATTTCCTATTCTTTGTCATGCAGACGGGTTTTCAAACGCGAGATATGAGGTTATCATTCCTGCACTCGGCGAGAACTTAAGTGATGTAGCAACCCCGATAGTCGCACATATCGGAAGTGTAGAGGATCGGGACTTGCCGAGAACGATTGAGGTGCTTAACCAACATCCCGATGTTCTATTTGACTTATCGCTCATCACGCCAATTGCCGCGAGAAAGGTATTTAGCGAGGAAGGGGTTACCGATTCCATGGATCGCGGTGTCCATGGGTCTGACTTCCCGTATAATTATCCAACACGCACGATCTCGATAGTCTACGATTTGTGGGAACTCGGCCTTATCTCCACAAGTGACGCTGAGAAATTGCTCTTTGAAAACCTCATTCAACACTTGAAATCCGCTTAAAGCTTTCCGTCATAGCTCTGTATGCTTAGGGTGCGACCGTTTAAGAAAAGCGATGTCGATGGGTTCCTCGCCGTGATGAGAAAGTGCAGGCGCTGGCTTGGCGATTTGTACAACAGGAAAACCCTGCTCAAAGCAGCGGAGCACACGAGATTTTGGGTGGCTGAGTTCAAAGGGAAAATCGTCGGACACGTTGGTTTCGTTGATTTGAAGAACGGAATAGGAATGCTTTGCTCGCTCGCTGTCGACCCTGCCTATCGTGGGAAGGGAATTGGAAGGAAGCTGATAAAGGCTGTGAAGCGATATGCAAAGCGGAAGGGATTCAGAAAAATCATAGCGATAACGCGCTTGGACAACAAGCCAGCCATGATCTTGCTGATAAAAGAGGGTTTTGTTCCAGAAGGGACGCTCATGTATCACTTCAGGACCGGAGAGCACATGGCCTATTTCTCCTACTTCTTGAAAAAACGAGGTGAAACTACCCTTTGAGCTTCTTGATCCCGAACTTTAGCAAAAGCTTTATCAACGTTGCTACATCTCCATGTGTTATCTTGTAGATATCCTCTCCAGTTATTACGCTCGCGAGCTTGTTCAAATCATCGTCGCTCAGCTTTTCAAGCAGCTCCCTGGCTTTTTCGGCCTTTTTAAGGTAAGTTCCTCGCTCCTTCCACCAAAGCTCGTTGTATTCCTTTAGCACGTTTTTCGAGACATCACCTTTCTCAAGCGCTTTTTTCGCGACGTTTGCTGCGATTTTTGCGGCGTGCATTGCTTCTGCAATCCCACCGCCATGCAATGGGTTAACTTGATGGGCGGCATCGCCCACGACAATTAAGCCATCGAGCACCATGTCTTTCATAAAACCTCCTACTGGAATGCAACCAGCATTTACTTCTATAACGCTTCCCTTCCTTAGCCATTCGCGAGTTTTTATGAAAGAATCGAGATATCGCTTCGCGACTTCAACTCTGTTTCCAGCTATCCCAACCCCAACGTTCGCTATTTTTTCGCCTTTTGGAAATATCCAAACGTAACCACGAGGTGCTATTTGATTGCCAAGATATATCTCGATTCTCCTTGGCTCCTCGATATCTATGTTCGCCATTTCGTATTGAACGCCTGCATCAACCAAGTAAGGAGAGCAAGTCGTGTTTAATCCTGCTTTTTTCGCAACGAGTGATTCAACCCCATCCGCAGCTATGACTAATTTCGCTTTCGCTTCTTTTTCCTCGCCCATCCATCTGAACTTAACACCACTAACAAAACCTCGCTCATCCTTTAGCACGTCGTGAACAAAGCACTTGCAGCAAACTCTTGCGCCAGCCAGCGCCGCTTCGCACGCAAGCCACTTGACAAAACGCTTCATCTCAAGTATTACGCCATTTCCCTTTAGCTCGACGTAACTACCGTTTGGCGCGTAGACTCGCGAGCAATTGACACGCCACGCTATGCAATAATCTGGCACCTTTAACCCAAGTCTTTTTATCGCGCCCTCGCTTATACCTTCGCCTGTTTCCTTTGGCACTCCTATCTCTTGAGCGCGGTCAAGCAATAAAACGTCAAAACCAAAGCTTGCGAGCTCTTTTGCTACTACGCAACCTGCTGGACCTGCGCCAACGACGATCACGTCATAGCTGTCTTTGAAGAACATGCTCTCCCCGCGCCTTTTAGCTTTTGTCTCACTATCCTCGCTTTTATTTCTCCTCGCCTTGCTCAACGAACTTCAGTGCCCCAACTGGACAGAACTTAACACAAGCCTCGCAGTACTTGCACTTCTCGCTGTTCCATTGCGGCCCTTCATCGCTCGCTGTCAATGCTCCAGTTGGACAAACGCTAACGCAGCCAAAGCAGCGAACGCATTTGTTCCTATCGACTTCCAACACGCGCGCCATTGCTACCTTTCTTTTAGATGTTTTTAAAAGTTATGAAAGTTAAGAAAGCGCGCCTGTTAAAAATTCCGCACCTTGCAAAAATCATGCGCATCATAAAGCGAGGTGCAGAAGCTGTAATCTACGATGTTGGTGATGCTGTCCTTAAGTACAGGGTGAAGAAGGGCTATAGGATTAGAGAGATAGACGAATCGCAGCGGAGAAGGCGAACCAAAAGAGAGGCAAGGATAATGACGGAAGCTCGAAGGATTGGCGTGTTGGTACCAAGGATAATCGAGGTTAAGGAGTTCGAAATCCTGATGGAGAAAATAGAAGGAAAAAGGCTGAGAGATGTTGCGGAAGAGCTTGATGAAAAGACGTTAAGAGAAGTCTGCACGAAGATTGGAGAGAGCATCGCCAAACTACACGCTCATAACCTGATTCACGGCGATTTAACCACGAGCAATTTCATTTTAAGGGACAAAGAAGTCTATTTCATCGATTTCGGACTTGCCTTTCGCTCTAAGAGAGAGGAAGATAAAGCCTATGACCTTTACGTTTTGAAGCAAGCCCTAAAGGCAACGCATTTTTCGAAATTTGAGCTCATGTGGCGAGCAATTTTAGATGGCTACAGAAGGATCTACTCCGAGGCGAAAAGCATTCTTAAGCGTTTGGAGGAAATAGAAAAACGTGGAAGGTACAAGGAAAGGCGAAAGGATGCAGCTGCCAAAGTTCGTTAGGTATAGCAAGGAAGAGGTGGAGCAGCTAATAGTCAAGCTTGCAAAAGAGGGGAAAACGCAGAGCGAGATTGGGCTAATACTTCGCGATACCTATGGCATACCAAGCGTTAAGCTGTATGGGCTGAAAATAGGAAAGGTTTTAGAGAAATACGGGCTCGCGAAAGAGATACCAGAGGACTTGTTCAACTTGCTAAAGCGAGCTGTTCGGATGCACGAGCACTTGCAAAGGCACAAGAAAGATAGATACGCGAGGCACCGCTTTCAAAGGGTTGAGGATAAGATAAGGGCTTTGGTTAAGTATTACAAGCGCGTTGGAAAATTACCAAAAGACTGGGAGTACGACATAGAAAGAGCGAAGCTCATCGTGAGATAAGCTTTTCAACTTTGCCCTCGCTATTTCTCCTTAATGGACAAAACTGCAAACGAGCCGCGATACGCGAAGTTCCTCTCGGCTGTAAAGCTGGTGGCGAGAAAGCTCAAGGAGCTAAGAGAAGTTACCATAGTCTCGCACTATGACTGCGATGGCATAGCTTGTGCGTCGATTATGAGAGAGCTGCTTGAAAAGTTGAACATCAGCCATACCTTGCTCATAACAAGAGAGCTGAACGCTAACGTAATAGCGAAGCTGAATGACTTCGCCACTCCAATCATATTCCTCGATTTGGGAGAGAGCAAGTGCGTCGAGGACTTAAAGAACAAGGCTATAATTCTCGATCACCATTCGCCAATAGAAATCGAAAACCCCATGATACTTCACCTCAATCCCGAGCTTTTTGGTCTGCATTCACTTTCAGCAAGCTGCTTGGTTTACTTGGTAGCTCGGGAAATAAGCGAGGGTTTGAAGAAATTAGCCGACCTCGCGATTGTTGGCGCCATTGGAGACATGCGGTTGAAAGAAATTGAGCGATGCAAGATTGGAAAGGATATAATAAAAAATGGTGTTGAGGCTCGCTCAATAGAGCCAGAATATGGGCTTCGCCTGTTTGGTGTGCGCACGAGGGCGATTCACAAGGCTCTTGCTTATTGCTTCGACCCTTACATTCCAGGCATAAGCGGAAATGAAAGCGCTGCTGTACAGCTGCTCAACGAGCTCGGAATTGAGATAAAGACGAATGGGAGGTTTAAAACGTATAGCGAGCTTAGCGAAAGCGAGAAAGAAAAGTTGCGAACCCAGATATTGCTCTTACGTTTGTCTCATGGGATAGAGAACCCGAGCGACATATTTGGGAATCGCTACTATTTGCCTAGATTTGATTACTACGCAAGCGAACTAGCAACTATATTCAACGCTTTTGGCAGGCTTGGAAGATTCGATGAGATAATACAGCTCTGCGAGAGGTTTGATAGGAGCGTGGCTGAACTCGTGCTGAAGGAGTACAAGACTAAGCTGGCAAAGTACTTAGCAATAGCGGAGAGCAAAAAGGAAATTAGAGATAACGTTCTCATCGTTTTGGCTGGGGATGAAATAGATGCTGATTTCGTTTCTCCAATCGCAACTATCTTCGCGCAGTTAAAAGATGTGAAGCTCGTCGTGGTTGGCGCTCGTGATGAAGAGCGAACGAAGTTCTCGATAAGGAACAAGACAAGCGTTGATGTCGCGGCAATAGCTCGAGAGCTTGCACATCGCTATTACGGCGAAGGCGGTGGTCACCTCGAGGCTTGTGGTGCTAAGATAAGGAGCGAGTATGAACGCGAGTTCGTCGCTGAACTGGCTTCTCGATTTCAGGCTGCTTTGCGAGCTTAACTCGTGAATAAAGATTTAAATGCTCATGGAATAGCTTGGAAATGGTCGAGGAAGGCAAGATCTATGAGCTTGTCGAGATCGCCCGAGACACAGGAAAAGTTAAACGCGGTACCAATGAGACGACAAAAGCTATAGAGCGCAATTTAGCAAAGCTCGTCATAGCAGCGAAGGATGTTGACCCGAAGGAAATAATAATGCATCTAAAGCCACTTTGCGAGGAGAAAGGCATACCATACGTTGAAGTTTCAAGCAAAGCAGAGCTTGGGAGAAGAGCTGGAATTCAGGTAGCGGCCGCGAGCGTCGCGATTTTGGATTTCGGCGATGGTGAAGAGCTCGCAAAGCAAATAATAGAGGAGCTCAAGAAGGAAAAAGAACAAGCGTGAGAGCGTGGCTGGAGAAACGCCTGCGGAAGTGATAGAGCTATTGGGCAGAAGCGAGGTTCGCGGCGTGCAACAAGTTCGCTGCAAGGTCTTAGAGGGACCAGAAAAGGGTCGAGTTTTGATTCGCGAGGTAATGGGACCTGTTAAAATCGGTGACATACTCATGTTGAAAGACGTAGAGATGGAGAGACCTGGTGGGATAGGGAGGAAGAAGTAATACCTCGCACTTTCTTTTCTTCTTGAAATTTTGCAAGTGCAAAGTGATTTAAAAAGCTATGAGTAACGAAGAATGCATGCCACGCTGCAGCTTTTGCAAGTCGGAAATAAAGCCAGGGACTGGAAAGATGTTCGTAAAGGCAAGTGGGAAGATTTACTGGTTTTGCTCCCGAAAGTGCGAGCGCAGCTTCTTCATGGGGAGAAAGCCCTCGAAGCTTAAATGGGCGAGAAAACCGAGGAAGTGAATCTCTTTACAAACTTGTTCTCGTTTTTAGCCTAAACAAAAAATAGAATAGTGAGAGCATCGAGGTCAGAATCGTTGGTCTGGATTTAGCTGGCAATCCAAAAAATCCGAGTGGTTTTTGTGTCCTGACCATAAAGAACAATGAGGAGAGAGCAGAGTGTTATTTGCTGCATACAGACGAGGAGATATTAAGAGAAGTCAAAAAGGCCTCTCCTCGTTTGATCTGCATCGACGCTCCCTTAAGCTTGCCGCCCGAGGGAAAGTGGTATAGGGATTGTGATTTAAAAGCTCGTAGGCTTGGCTTTCGCGTCCTTTCACCTCGTCTACCCGGAATGCTCATGCTCACGAAAAGGGCTATTAAGCTCGCGAGCGTTTTTCGCAGGCTTGGCTTTAAGGTAATCGAAGTCTTCCCTCGTGCGACGGAGCGCGTGCTCGGGCTGAAGAAGGAGAAGAGGGTGAACAAGGACAAGTACGACGCCTTGCTCTGTGCGCTGACTGGAAAATACTACCTGCTTGGAAAGTACGAGTTAATAGGAGATGAAAAGGAAGGGATTGTGATACCAAGTGTTTAGAAGTCTTATTTTTTCCACTCCTATTCTTTCATGCTCTCTGTCTCGCCATTGACATCGACTGTCTTACTCATAGTTTTCATCTTAACTTCGACCTTTCTCGTTCTAAACGTGCTATTTCCGGCCATTGAAACTTATAGAACGCACGCGAGCATCAATCGAGGAAAGGAGCTTTTAACTCACCTTAACAACGCGATAAAGAGCTTGGCTTTAGAATCTGGTGGAGCAAAGCGAATCCTAAACCTTGAGGTGAAAGAAGGAAGAATAGAGATCTTACCGAAATCGAATCTTATCCTCTTCTCAGCCGAGAAGGAAACGAAAGCCTTTCCCTGGGGCAGCATTTCGAGAAGCGGCGAGCTAGAAATCTTATGCTCTGGTAGGGTGCTCTCGCGAGTAATCGATGTAGACAATGATGGTGTCGAAGAAGTTACTTTAACGAGTGGGGCAATTTCGTTTAGCTTTGACCGCTTGAGCTTTAATGGTGAGCTAGCAAACTTGAACTTCACGCTCTTAAACAAGCTGACCAACGCTTCCTTTAGTTTTAATCTCTCCTTTTTCCAGGACAATAAAACTTGCGGATTCGCTACGATAAACGCAACTTTTTTGAAAAGCGGCGTGAATGAGCTTGGGGTTTCGGCTATTGAACTGAACTCAAGCAACTGCAACCTCACGCTTGCCTTTCTCTTGCACTCCGCTGATTTTCTTAGAGTACTCGTGTTTTCCAACGCTTCCTCAAACTTCACAGTGAAATTGAGCTTCAATCAAAGCTTCCCAAGCGTTTGCGTTGGGAATTATTCCAAGCGTGGTAGCTTCGAAGCCGACTTGCTTTTAGCGAAATTCGCATCGCTATGTGACTCGGAAAACTCATGTGTTGGCGTCTTTCCCATGAGCGGGAGAGCGATTTCCTTAAGCATCGCAAACAGCAGCGGTTATGACGTTATTTCACTAACCATGC
>CAZYXF010000021.1:5466-8143 GCA_964651025.1 uncultured archaeon | reverse complement strand
GTGCTAAAACTTGTGAAGCGGATGGAGAGAAAGAAAAGGAGGAAAAGCGCGTTTTAGGTAGAAAGATTTGTTATCTCTCCGGCTCATCGTCTTTAAATCCTTTTCCTAAAACATGAGTATGGCAGCGAAGACAGCGAAGAAGATAATACACATGCTTGGCGTAAACCTGCGAGGCGATTACAAAGTTGAGAGAGCGCTCAGAGCGATACCTGGAATAAGCTTCATGACGGCCAGAGCGATTCGCATCGTTGCCGGCATAGATAAGGATAAAAAACTCGCTGATCTGAGCGAAGAAGAACTAAAGAGGTTAGAGGAAATCATAAAAAATCCGCCGATTCCAGCTTGGCTAAAGAATCGAAGACGAGACCCAAGAACTGGTGAGGACTTACATTTGGTTGGAGCTGATGTCAAGCTCAAGATGCAAGAGGACATAAACTTCCTGAAGAAGATTCGATGCTGGCGTGGAATTAGGCATGAGCTCGGGTTAAAGGTTCGCGGACAAAGATTGCACTCGAGCTGGCGTAGGACTAAGGTTACAATTGGTGTGCAACGGAAGAAAAAGAAGTAGGTGATAGAATGGGGGACCCAAGAAGATTGAGGAAAACCTATGAAACGCCGAAAAAACCGTTTGCTGAGCTTGAAGAGGAGCGAAAGTTACTTCGCGAGTTCGGTCTTAAGAACAAGCGCGAGCTGTGGAAAGCTGAAACCATACTTCGAAACTTTAGACGTCGCGCTCGAGAGCTTAGAGCAAGGAGAAATGAGGAAGAGGAGAGAAAGCTGATAAAGAAGTTGCAAGAACTTGGGCTCAACGTTAAAACCCTTGACGACGTTCTAAAGCTGACAGTTCGCGACATTTTGTCGAGAAGGTTGCAAACGATAGTTTATAAAAAGGGACTTGCTAACACAATAAAGCAGGCTCGCCAATTTATCGTTCACGGTCATGTTTACATAAACGATCGCCGTGTCACTTTTCCGAGCTTTTTGGTTCCAGCTGAACTCGAGGATAAGATAAGGCTCTCCGATAAAGTCGCTCGTTATCTGGGTGGTGGAAATGAGTGAGGAGAAAAAGAAAGGAAAAGTTGGAATAGCGTGGATTTTCTCTAGCATAAACAACACAATAGTTCACATAACCGACATAACCGGAAGCGAGACCATAGCTCGCTATTCTGGAGGCATGTTCACGGATAGAGGCTGTATGAAGGGTAAGCCATATCCAGCAGCGAAAGCAGCGAAAAAGGCGGCAGAGCAGGCGCTTGCAGCCGGGATAACTGCTGTTCACGTTCGCGTTCGCGCCCCTGGCGGAAACAAGAGCTACATGCCAGGGCCTGGGGCACAGCCGGCGATAAGAATGCTAGCGAGAGCTGGGCTAAAAATACTGAGCATTGAAGATGTGACCCCAATTCCAACTGATCACCAGCGAAGGAAGGGAGGTAGAAGAGGGAGGAGAGTGTAAAAATTACTGCTTCTTTCTTTTTCGTTTGTGCTTTCCTCTCATGTACTCCTTAGCGAGCTCGCTTATAGAGCGCTGGGAGAGTAAAACCAAGATATAGCCAGCTATCGCACAGAAAATCGTTATAACCAATGCGGCGAAGAACTCGTAAATCAAGCCCTCGCCCTTAGGCGCGATTACATCGATGGCTTTCTTTACTACTTCTCTCCAGGAAAGGGCTACCATGAAGCCGAGAGCAGAAAGTATAGAGCCAATTATTATGTTCTTGAGGTTGAGTCTTGCCACTTCTTCCTCGAACTTCACCATTTCTCATTTTCCTCGTAAACGTTAAAGAAGTTGCGTCTCCTTGCGAGCGCAATCGCATGTTATGTGATGCGCGATTAGTCAAGCTTTTATTTTTCCCTGCGTAGCGTAAAGATGAGAGCTCGTGTTATAGAAGAAAACGAGAGAAAGCTTGTGCTTCACTTTCAGGAAGCCAACTTCTCAATTCTCAACGCTTTGCGTCGAGCATGCATTGGCGAGGTTCCAACGCTTGCGATAGACGAGGTGATATTTCGACGAAACGACAGCGCGCTTTACGACGAGTTATTGGCCCATAGATTAGCTTTGATACCTCTCCGCTTTCCGCGAAAAGAGTACAAGTTGCCAAGCGAATGCTCTTGCAAGGGAAAAGGTTGTAGCAAGTGTCAGGTTGTTTTGAGATACGATTCGAAAAAAGTCAGAAAGGAGAGAAACGCGGAGAATGAGAAGCTCCTTGTCATGAGCGGTGACTTGGAAAGCGATGATGAAGCTGTTAAGCCAATCAGCGATGAGATACCAATCGTTGTCCTTATGCCAGGGCAAGAATTACAATTCGAAGCCATAGCGAGACTCGGACTTGGAAAGGTGCACGCGAAATGGCAGGCCAGCAATGCTTGGTATCGAGTGCTTGCGGACGTGAGAATAAACAAAAACAAGTGTAATAATTGTAAAGCTTGTGTTAAAGCTTGTCCAAAAGGCGTGCTTGTAGTTGAAGACGGCAAAGTTAAAGTTAAGAACCCGGACGCTTGTGACTTGTGCAACGCTTGTGTCGAGGCTTGTGAAAAGGACGCGATTAAAGTCTCGCAAAGGGACGGCGAGTTTGTCTTTACGATAGAATCAACCTCTGGTTTAACCGCGAGGGAGGTCCTCGAAAGCGCTATTGAATCGCTGGAAAAAAGGCTGAAGGAACTTGAGAGGAAAGTGAAA
>CAZYXF010000021.1:0-5366 GCA_964651025.1 uncultured archaeon | reverse complement strand
CAATGAATTCTTAGGCCGGGGTGCCCGAGAGGCCAAAGGGGCGGGACTTAAGCTCGCTTAAGTTTCGAGGCTTCGCAAACGCGAGGCGATGAGATATCCCGTGGGCGTAGGCCCTTCGCCGGTTCGAATCCGGCCCCCGGCATGCTTAACAAGGATATTTTTAGAGAGCGAACAACATCATGGTAAGGGTGCATTTTAAAGCGGAGTATGCACTTGAATTTGGAAAAGTATACGAGTTCAAACTCAAAGGTGAAGCAACACTTCGAGAAGTTCTCGAACGTTTATGCGACGTATTTGGCAAGCGATTTAGACTTGGTGTCTATGACCCAGAAAGAGGCGAATTAATGAACGTCGTAGTGAAAGTAGGTTTGAATTCTAAAACTGCTGAGGATAATCTCGAGAGAAAAGTAAGCGACAACGACGATATAGTGATATGGCCACTAGATTTAGGAGGTTAAAACGTCGAAGGCCAGCTTAAGATTAAGACATTGTGATTAACTGATTGCCTTTTCCTTCCTTTATAAAATTTCCTCCTTATCCCTTTCAATGTCTCGCAAGCCAACAGGGCCAACAAATCCGAGATTGCGCGAGTTAATTGTGGCCTTTGAGCGTAAGAAAACTAGATTTCACAGGCGAATAGCGGAGCTCTTATCAAAGCCGACGAGGAAAAGAATCGAAGTTAACGTTCGAAAATTGGAAAAGGTTTGCAAAGACGGCGAGGTGATAGTAGTCCCTGGCAAGGTTCTTGGCGATGGGAAGCTAAAGAAGCGACTCATAGTTTACGCCTGGCGCTATTCAGAGAAAGCGAAGAAAAAGATAATCGACGCTGGTGGCGAAGCCCACGACTTGTGGGAGTTGCTAGAGCAAGGTATAAAGCCGCGAATAATTCGCTGATTTGCTTTTCATCTCGTGCCTAGCAAAGGTAAAAACGATAAAAACGTTAAGCCATAGCGATAGCATGCTCGTTATCGATGCAACCAACGCAATTCTTGGCAGGCTTGCTAGCTATGTGGCCAAGCGCTTACTAGAAGGTGAAGAGGTCGTGATAATAAACGCGGAAAAGGCCATAATAACTGGTGATCCTCAGATGGTAACGCAACGCTACTTAGAAAAGCGCTCTCGCGGCTCGCCACATCACGGGCCCTTTTATCCAAAGCGCCCAGACTTAATAGTTCGCCGCGCAATTCGTGGCATGCTGCCAAGGAAAAAGGCAAAGGGAAGGCAAGCGTTCAAGAGGCTTCGCGTTTACATGGGAAAGCCGATAAACGTCGATGAGAGTTCCATCTTAAAATTTGCATCTATGCAAAAACCAATAGAGTGCAAGTACATAACGATTTATGAGCTCTCGAGAAGATTAGGATGGGTCGACAAAAGGGTGTGAAGATGGCGAAAACCAAAGAGAAGAAAAGCGGAAAGGAAGCTAAAGTGAAAGTGAGCGCGAACAAGCCAATACTGGCTACAGGAAAGAGGAAGCGCGCGATAGCTGTTGCTATTTTGAGGCCTGGTAAAGGAAAGATAACGATAAACGGCATTCCATTGGAGTTAATTCAGAATGAGTTTGTAAAGCTTCGGATCATGGAGCCTGTTGTTTTAGCAGGAGATGTTATAAAGAACTACGACATAAAGGTTCGCGTTAAGGGTGGTGGCATATTTGGACAAGCGGACGCTGTTCGCTGTGCGATTTCTCGGGCTCTGGTTCAAGTAGAGCCCGGGCTTAGAGAGAAGTTCCTTTCTTTTGATCGTCATTTGCTTGTCTTCGATCCGCGAAGGACAGAGCCTCACAAACCAAGCCGTTCTCGTCGAGGCCCGAGAGCCGGAAAGCAGCAAAGCTATAGATGAGCTCTTTATTTACCTTCTTGCCTAACAAATCATGCGCGATTTCATAGAAGCTTTGAAGCTTTACTTCTCAAAGGAGAGAATAGATAAATTAAGAAAGCGATTCATAAAGCTCGCTCTTGTTTTCTTTATCGGCTTATTCGCCATCTTTTACTCGATTGGCGTTATTTTTTCCTCAAGCTGCTATGAGATAAAAAACTGCAAGGCTTGTTGGCAGCGTGGAAATGCGACCTCGCAATACAATGCTATGATCGATGTTATACTCTGCGCTTGCAAAAGTGCGAAAGCAAATAACTATGGAGACGCCTTCATTAACAGCGAGATAAGGAGGTTTTATAAAATCGTTAGCGGTATAGATGCGAGCACGCAAGAGATATGCGAGGGTAAGGTGCCGCTGATAAAGTACAAGTAAATGCATTTTTTGTCATAAGTATTTACGAAGCTCACGTCTTCTTTTTCATCTTCTTAAGATACAATTCACACGCCAATATGTGTGAGCATTTTTCCTGTTTCATCGTCCAGAACATGCAGGTGCAGCTCGATCGCTTGTTCGCTAAATCTATTATGACATCGTGAATCTCGTGCTCGCCCTTAACTGTGAAGTAAAATCTGCCTCCGCTTTTCATGTCAAGCTTAACCTTTCCGAACTTCAATAAACGCTCGGCTTTTTTCAATCGCTCCCTCTTTGAGCTGGCTTCCATGGAGAAAGTTGAGAGAAAATTTAATGTAACTTTAAGTGTCTTTGTCAAAAATGGATTTGTTTCTTTCCGGAAGACGCTCAGAGACGGTAAGCGTGAAAATTGCAATTGAAAAGAAGAATAAAAAGAAGGGAGCAAATGAGATGTATGCTTGCCTTTTCGAAAAGAGCAGAGATAAAAAATCCAATAAGAGAGGTTGAGGATATAGCAAGAAGGCTCGAGGAAAGAGGGAAAGAGCTTATATTCCTTAACATAGGTGACCCACTTCGTTATGATTTCTCTCCACCAGCTGAGCTTGCTAAAGCGTTGGTAAGTGCAGTGAAAAATGGAAAGAATTATTACGCGGATTCACGTGGCATTAAAGAGCTTCGCGAGGTTATAGCAGAGCGGGAGAAGGCCAAAGCAGATGACGTGATAATAACACATGGTGTTTCTGAGGCTATACTTTTCGTTATGGGAGCTATTATTAGCAGAGGGAGTGAGATTTTGGTTCCAGGGCCAACTTACTCACCATACATAAGTTACATTCGCTACTTTGGTGGTATTCCAGTTGAGTACAAGTGTGATGAAAGTAATGAATGGCAACCAGATTTAGAAGACATAGAAAAGAAGATAACGAAGCGCACAAGAGCTCTAGTCTTGATAAACCCAAATAACCCAACTGGAGCTGTTTACACCAAAAATGTGCTAAAGGAAATAGCGGAAATGGGAAAGGAAAGAAAACTATTGATTATAACCGATGAGATATACGATAAGCTTGTCTTTGATGAACATTCAGAACACGTCCCCTTTCGAAGCGTAGCTGGTGATTTGCCATTCATTAGCCTAAATGGCTTTTCAAAAAGCTATATGATAACTGGGTGGAGGATTGGCTACATTTGCTTTCACAATTGTGACAAGAGTTTAGAAAAAATAAAATCACTTGTGCTCAATCAAGCGAAGTTTCGTTTATCAGCATGCACGCCAGTTCAATGGGCAATTGCAAAATTCATGAAGGAGAACGAAAACGAATTCAAGAAGTTTAACGAAGAAATAAGAAGAAAACTGAAGAGAAGAGCAAGACTCGTAAGAAGCGCAATGGACAAAATCGGTGGTTTATCGCTTGTTCCGCCCAAAGCGGCGTTCTACGTCTTTCCGAAGATTGAGAAAAGAGCTTGGAAAAACGATAAGGAGTTCGTGCTTCAATTAATGGAAGAAACAGGCGTTGTGGTTGTTCATGGCTC
This sequence comes from uncultured archaeon, assembly GCA_964651025.1. GTDB lineage: Archaea > Aenigmatarchaeota > Aenigmatarchaeia > GW2011-AR5 > JAHLMP01 > CAZUUD01. The sequence goes on along the minus strand of CAZYXF010000021.1, from coordinate 1,609 downwards.
TGGTTTCGGAAAGTTTGGAGAGTGGCATTTCCGCTTAGTTTTCCTAGCAGAAGAAGAAAAGTTGCAAAGGGCTATGGAGTTGATAAGGGAATTCGTTGAAAAGGCGTAAGAGGAAGATAGCAACAGTTGAGTTAACGAATGTCAATTCACAGTTATTAAAAGTCGAGATGACTTACAACGTCCTTAACTTTAAAAACTTTTCTGCGAAAGGAAAGGTGGGTTTCTTCCTTCCTCCTGAAAGGATGAAGCCGTGGGAAAGAGCAGATATAGCGAAAATTGAACATAGCCTGCTCCGTGGATTCAGGGATTACATGTATGAAGCCGGCTTCATAGAAGTGCAAGTGCCTCATATAACAAAAGCGACAGGAGCTTGCGAAAACATCGCGACTATGTTTAGCCTGGATTATTTCGGAAGGCAGGCCTACTTAACGCAAACAGCGCAACTTCAGCTAGAAGTACTATCCCAAGAACTCGGTAGAGTATTCACACTAATAAGGAGCTTTAGGGCGGAGCCAGAAGTTGATGATAGGCACTTGACGGAATTTTCGCTCTTCGAGTTTGAGCACGTGAGCAATGGCGACTTGAACGAGTTGCTTCGACACATAGAGGCGACTATATGGTCAGGCGTCAGAAGAGTTGCAGACGAAAGGGAAGAAGAGTTAGAGAGATTTAAAGTAAGTAAGCAGGAGCTCGACATATTCAGGCCGCCTTATAAGAGAATGCGATACGAAGAAGCAATAAGGTTTTTGCAAGAACACGATGTGCAAATAGAGTATGGAGACGATTTGAAGAGTCAACATGAGAAACTGATAGCAAGTGAGGTTGGACCAGTTTTCATAACGCACTGGCCGAAGCACCTCAAGTTTTTCAACATGAGAGAAAGCGAAATTGACGAGAGCATCGTACTTAGCGCTGACCTAGAGCTTCCCGGCGTTGGCGAAAGCGTTGGAGGAGCAGAGAGGGAAATAAGATACGAGAGATTAAAGGAAAGGTTGCTTGAGAGCACAATGTTCAAAATGCTTGCAGAAAGAGGCGGAAATCTTAGCGACTTCGACTGGTACCTCGATTTTTGGCGAACTGTAGAGAACCCAAAGCCGCATGCGGGCTGCGGAATTGGCGTAGCGAGGGTTATGCAATCAATTCTACAAGCGCCAAGCATAAAAGACGTTGTGGTCTATCCGATGGACAGGCTCACGCTTTATTGATTTTTTCTTTTCTTTTTTCAGAATGAATTCATGGGCCCGTAGTCTAGCCTGGTCAGGACCCCGGCTTCGGGAGCCGGAGACCCCGGTTCAAATCCGGGCGGGCCCATCAAATTGGAGATTCTTGTTTGTACGATAAACAAAAGTAACCCAACAGAACAAATAAGTTCGCAATTAAGAAGTCTTATCGATGTTTCACGTTACTATTTCGCTCCTTCACGTTCTAGCAGAATTTCCCTCCATTTTCTTGTTCCGACTTTTTTCCTCAAAAATAAAGAACCAACTCTTGCTAGCGAGCTCCTAAAGAAGCCAACTCGTGGGTTATACCAGTCGAGGAAAGTTTTGCAGGGAAAACTGGAGCAATTAGCGCAATGCGTTAGCTTTTTCTTTGTGACGCACTCATAAAC
>CAZYXF010000020.1:0-8632 GCA_964651025.1 uncultured archaeon | reverse complement strand
GAGCCCTTCATAATTCACCCTGGCGAGTTCGTTCTTGGAGTTACGAAGGAGTACATTAAATTACCTAACGACATAATGGCGAGGATAGATGGAAGAAGTAGCTTAGGAAGACTTGGAATAGTTGTTCACTCCACTGCTGGTCACGTTGATCCTGGCTTTGAGGGAAAGCTAACGCTTGAAATAACTAATATAGGAAAGCTTCCAGTAGCCCTGTTTCCTGGCATGAAGTTCTGCTCTTTGATCTTTGAAAAAATAAGCTCACCTGTTGAGCGAGAGTACAAGAAATTCGGAAAATACGTTGGGCAAAAGCTGCCAACGGAATCGAAAATAGCACTGGAATTTCAGAAAAAATGAGATAACATCCTTGCCTTTTTCTTTCTCGCATTCTTCTAATGGCAAATCCTTTATCTTTCCCTTTCTAATTCATAATGCCCCCGTAGCTCAGCCAGGACAGAGCGCCCGGCTTCGGACCGGGAGGTCGTGGGTTCGAATCCCTCCGGGGGCACTTGTAAGAAGTTAAAACTGCGTTGATCAAAACTTTGATGTTATTTTTCCAGCAAACTCTCTATCAACTCCTTATTTTCCTGAAAGACTCTCACAATCTCTGGACTTATCTTCACCTCTCTTGACGTAAGTTGTATCTCATCTTCTTTAGGACAATAACCACAAATTTCCTCCGCAATTGTTTGTAAGTAGTCTCCAACAAATCTCCAGTATTTAGGACTTTTTATGCGTCGTTTTCCGTGTCTGTAGTTTCGTTCTGCTAGTAACTTGTACGAGATGTAGAGCTCACCGTCATTTGGATCATGCTCTAGGATTACTTCGAGAACACCAAGCTCAAAGAGAGTTTTAACATAAACACGAAGCCTCGCCTCAATCGTTTTCTCTGTAATTCTCATGAAGAAGATTTTAATGAGATGGTAGTAAACTTTTTCCTTGAAATTTTTCTGCAAAATGCTTAAAAAGAGTAGAAAACAAAACTCAATTGCCTCGCTGGGCAACCGGTCTTGCCGAAAGGCAAGACGAGCAGCGTAAGCTGCTCTTGCCGGAGATGCTCTTATGAGCATCGCCGTGCAACGGCCTAGAAGGCGGGGCAAGATTCTGGAGAATTAATTTAGCTCGCCTCAATTTATCATGCTCTCTAATAAAGAGAAGGGAAGGTACATACTCCTCGACTCGAGTTTTCTGATGGAATGCGAGAAAGCTAGGATTTTTGAGCTATTGGAGGATTATCTCTACCTTGGTGAGCTTGCCACAACAAAGCAAGTGATAAGCGAGCTGAACTTGTTGAAGAAAAACGGAAATAAAACAGCGAGGGTTGCTCTCATGTTAATTGAAAAGCGTGGCGTCAAAATACTTGATGCTCCTGGCAAAAACGCGGATGAATCGCTTTTGAATTTGGCCATGGAAACTGGAAGCGTTATTGCTACGAACGATAGGAAACTTATAAAACTCGCGAAGGAAAAGGGAATAAAGGTGCTTCGCCTTAGAGAAGGTAAAAAATTGATGGTGGTATAGGTGTTCAAGCTCGTTGAGATTCGCGACGTTGTTAGAGTTGATCCGAGATTCTTGGGAAAAGACGTGAAGGAAGCGATAAAGCAGAGCTTGGCTGAAAGTTTGGAAGGAGAAGTTGATCAAAACGTTGGCGCGATCCTAGCAATAACAGATGTAAAGGAGTTTGGCGAGGGAGAGATAAGACATGGAGATGCAGGCGTCTATTTTCCTGTCGTTTACGAAGCTTTGGTCTATAAGCCAGAGAACAATGAAGTAACGCTTGGCGAGGTGATAGAAATCGCGGAGTTTGGGGCTTTTATAAGGATTGGCGCTTTTGATGCCCTTTGCCACATCTCGCAGCTCATGCAGGACCGCGTTGCCTACGACAGGAAAAACGCCATAATCGTTGGGAGGAAAACCAAAAGGAAGTTGCAAGAAGGTGATGTGGTTCGATGTAGGATAACAGGAGTTTCCATGGGAAAGACTAGGCAAAGAATCTCGCTAACCATGCGGCAGCCATTTCTCGGCTCGCTTAAATGGATAGAAGAGGAGAAGAGAAAGCTGAAGGAAAAGGAGAAAAAGAAGAAATAAAACGAGGGTGAAGGTTTTACTTCATTAACCAGAACTCTTAGGGTTCGTGAGGATCAGCTAGCAAGATGAAAAATTTTACGAAAGTCTGATCTATTCACTAGATATAAACTCCTCAAGTTTGCGCTCTTTCTTTTCCTCGGTTGCTTCTTTCAACTTGTGCAGCAGTTCTGCCGGAGTTCTTATAGGCGGGGAAATCTTGCTCAAAAGCTCGCGAATTGGCGTGTTCTTTATCTTTATATCGCCAATTCTTTCCTCAAGTTCTCGAATGCTTGCTGGGAATTTAATCCCCTTCACTGCCTTTAGCACGCGAAGTGCCCAGAAGAGCTCGAGATCAAAAGCTTCCTCTATGTGCTTCGCCTCTGTCTCGCTTATGGCTTCTTCTCTCAGTTCGCCGCTTTCCACGAGTTTTCTGTAAGCCAGCTTTGCTAAAGCCCCAGCAACATGGCTTTCTATGCTCACTTCTTCGTGAAGTTCCTCGCTTAGCAACTTTTCTGCGTCAGCTTCCTTTGCTGCCAATATGTTCTTAACCGTCGCCTCGCTTATCCCAAGTTCCTTTGCTATCTCACTGTTAGTTTTCAAAGCCTCTCGTTTGAGCACGACTACAAGCGAGGCTTCCGCCAAACTAGGAACCCAAGTTAGGTGGCGAAGTTCTACTATTTTCCTTAAGCCGCCGAGCATTTCGATTGCTTTCATGAACACCTTATTCGCAAGTTTATCCACTTCCTCATTCGCTAATTTTGGCTCTATAACTTCCATCCTTTCACCTCCTCATTATGAAATCTTTGAGCTTGCATTTTATTTCTATTATCCCGAGTTCGCTTATCTCAAAGACCCATGTGTCGCTGTCGTGGCCACATAAACGGCAGCCATCGATGCGAAGCAATCGCAGTACCTCGCCAATTCGCATTTTGTACAACGCTTGATCCCACTTGCTCATTATCAACTTCTTGTCGAGAACGATTGTCCCATCGACTATGTGCGCAACCGCTAGCCCACCTGCAGCTTCTGCCGTCTCGCTTCCTTGGGATGAACGCTTTTGCGACACCAATAGCGCGGTTTGACGTAGTCGCTTCAAGGAGTTGAAGATCAAGCGAACGATTTGCCTTGCTAGCATCTCTCGGTGTTCATAAAAACCTGTTATCGAGTCTATCACCACAACGCTCGTGCCTCGTGTCCTTATCGCGTACTCCATCGTTCGAATTAATGAGAGGGTGTTTTCCCTAAGCCCGCGCTCTTGAGATGCGTCGAGAACGAATATGTTTCGCTCAAGTCTCGAGAAGTCATAGCCAAGGGCTAGCGCTTTTTTCTTCAGAGCGACGTAAAGGAATTCCGCCGGGGCTTCACTTGTAACGAAGAGAACGCGATAGCCGCGAGCAGCTTGTGTTACTGTGAACTGCTCTGCTAGCACGCTTTTACCAGTGTCAGGGGCTCCAACAACGTTTATAACAGCTCTATATGGCAATCCTCCTAATGGCCGCTTTATGAACTTCTTCCTAGCCTCGTCGTAATCAACTGTGAAGAACATTTCGTCGAGTTTCGTTCCAGTCGGTACACCTTTTAGAATTGGTGCTTTCTTGGCTAGCTCGCTTAGCTCGTGAACGTTAGCTACATAACGCTTGGCTGTGCTCTGCATCTCCTCAAAATCCAGCGCCATCTGAAATTTTAACTCTGAGGTTTTTATCCTTACGAAACGTGGAAAGAAGCAGGGCCATCAAACAAGCTTAGCTTGTTTTTCCTCCTTTTTCTCGTAAGGGGTTTCAAGGACTTTGCGAATTCTCCTCGCGAGCTCTTTTCCTATACCACTAACGCTCCTAAGCTCGCGCTCTGTGGCAGTGAAAACGAACTCTGGACAGCCGAATTTTTTCAGCAAAGCAATTGCCCGCTTTTTGTCAACGCCTGGCAAGCCAGCGACGAGGAATTCCTGAAGCTCTTTCACGCTTTTCGGTTTCCTCTCTGCCCTAGCTCGAGGGAGGCGCTTCTCGCTGATTTGCTCTCTTTTTGCTATTGCCGCCAAAACTTGTGCTGTCTCACTCGGGCCAAGCGTCCTTATCACGCAGGCGTTGAAATCTAAGATAGCGCTGGCGATAGCTCCTGCTATAGCTTGCGGTTTCAGGGCAGCGTAGAGCTCTTGCCCCTCGATTATCAGTATGACTTTTTCGTAACTTTCCTTCATCGCGTTTAGCTGTTCAAAGAGGCGAGCATCTATTATGCTCTTCGCAAAGTCTTCGCACGTTTTTCTCTCAACGCAGCAGCGAGAGCTGAGCAAGTAATCGCCGACTTTCAATTCTCTTATCTCGACTCTTGCCAGCGAGCTTAGCTTTTCAATCACACCAGAATCGCGCTCTCTGTAATCCGCAATTATAACTGGTCTTTTCATTTCTTCTTTGCCCATTATGAGTTTTCACCTCTTTACATTTACGTCATTTAACGCGATTTTGTAAGGTACTAAACTTCACGAGAGGAAATCCAAAACACTTGGCTGCCTTCGCATGCCTCGCAACAAACGGCGCATCCGTTTTTCTTTATGAAAGCTAGCCCAGTAATAAGCCTCGTCTCTCGTTCCCTTCGTCATGAGGATGTAGACTTTGCCAGGCGTGTCGCGACCCACGCGACCTCGACGCTGTATTGCTCGTATCTCGCTTGGCACAGCTTCATAGAAAATCGCGACATTAGCTCCAGTTAAATGCAGCCCTTCCTCTCCAATCGAAGTCGTAACCAAGACGTTGAACTCGCCGTTGGCGAACTTCTTCGTCACTTCTACTTGCTCCTTTTGGCTCATCCCTTCTTTTCCCTTTTGCCCAATAAGCATGGCAACGCTCGCCTCGTTAATTTCTCTAAGCTTTTCAACTATCTCCTTCACCGTGTTTCTTAACTGAGCGAAAATTATTATCTTCGCTCCTCTTTTCAGCTCATCCTCGACTATTTTCATGAGAGCTCGCATTTTCGGGTGCTGCTCTATTTTCGATGCGAGCAGCTTAACCTCGACGAAATCCCCATTTCTAACTAACTTCGCTACAGCACTTCTCGGCCTTTTCATCGCATCTCTCTCAAGTTGCGCAACGTAATTGCGAAACGCTCGTAGCGTTTGCGTTTCCACGAGCTCCAAAGCGTGGTCGATTTTTATCAACTGGGCGAGCCTTTGCAAGATTGGGAACTTGCTTGGCGATTCGAGCTCTGCAATTTTCCTTTGCAGTGCTAATAGCTCGTGCTTTCCCATTTTTTTGACTTCGCTTTTGGTCAATAGCTCGTTCTCTATCAAATCGCTCGCTATCTCGAGCTTCATGGCCTGCAGCTTTTCTATCAGCCTTTTAAGCTCGTCTCCTGGTGGAACGCGAACCCATTTAAACTTGACGGGCTTCACGTACTTTGCCACATCTCTGTCTCGCTCGCTCCTTATCTCAACGCGCCTTATCCCGAGTGTTGTTTTTATCTCACTCAGCTTGTCTATGCTCGAACCTGGAGATGCGGTCAATGCAAGAATTCTACCACTTTCATTTGTTGCTTCTCTAAATGCGCGTGCAACGAAAGTATAAGCATAATTTCCGACGCAATGCTGAGCCTCGTCAACTATGAGCAAGGAAAAATCCGCGAGGTTTAACCTGCGATTTTCCACGTCGTTCTTCACGCATTGAGGAGTCGCGAAGATTACATGAGCGTCTTTGTATAACTTCTCCCTTTTCTCTGGTCTTATCCTCCCGGTTATTGCGCGAAGCAAAACGAAATCTCGCATGAACTTAGCGAAAGTGTTGCGATGCTGCTCAACAAGCGGTCGAGTAGGGGCTAAAAACAAAACTCGCTTGTCCTTGTGCTTCGCCAAAAAGCGAGCTGCGACAAGCAAGGCTATTATGGTCTTTCCAAGTGCTGTTGGAAGAACGACAAGCGTGTTTAAATGCGTTGCTATGCTCGCTATTCGCTCCTGATATTCTCGTTTTTCTATCAGCTCAAGCTTTAGATAGTCTCGCCAATCCATGAGAGAAGAAGGCAAGCAACGATAAATGGTTAATGTCCAAAAACGAGTTCACTTCTTTCTCCTTCTCTTCTTTTGCTTCGCGCTTTCCTCGATTTCCTTGGCCTTCGCTTCGACCTTTTCGAGTATTCCCAAGGCTTGAGCTATTTCTTTATATCGATTTCTTATTGTAACTTCTGTAACGCCAACAACGTCAGCGATTTCTCGCTGCGTCTTTCTCTCGTCGTTTAAAACGCTCGCTATGTAAATGGCTGCGGCAGCGCAACCACATGGGCCTTTTCCAGAGATCACATCCTTTTTCATAGCTTGCCTCAATATCTTCATCGCGAGAACTTGCGTCGAGTCCTTTAGGCCGAGCATGGAAGCAAAGCGAGGGATGTAGCTATCTGGAGTCGCTGGCAGGATTCGCAATCCTAGCTTGCGAGAGAGATAGCGATAGGTTCTCCCAAGCTCTCGCTTCGTTATGCCAGCAGCAGCCGCGATTTCAGCAAGGGTTCTTGGAGTTTTGTACTCGCGAGCTAGGTAGTACAAAATCGAGGCGATTATAGATTCGATGCTCCTCCCTCTTACTAGACCCTTTTCAAGGGCCTTTTCATAGAGCTCTGCAGCCTCTTCGTGCAAGGTCTTTGGCAGGCCCAAAAAGGAGACCATTCTCTCCAGCTCGCCAAGGGCAAAGCTCAAGTTACGATCTTTTGAAGAGAGCAGGCGACGCTGCCATTTTCGCAAGCGGAAGAACTGACTTCTTCGCTTTGCTGGGACTTTGAAGAGCTCTGTCACGCCTTTTCCTATCTCTGTGCTCAGCCCCTTATCGTGGCGCTTGCTCGTCAATGGAGCTCCTGTCCTAGAGCGCCTGGCTAATTGATTGCTGTCAAAGGCTCGCCAGTCTTGGGTTGTGTCTATCATCGCTTCCTCTATGACCAAACCGCACTTCGCGCATATTAGCTCGCCTCTAGCCTCGTCTTTGTAAAAGTACCTTGAGCCGCACTCTGGGCAACGCATTCGCTTTCTCGAGACCATGTTATCATCATTAAGTTATTTCCTCATGGTGAAAACTTCACCGCAATTTTCTTTACGCAGGTTTCATTAAAATTATTTTCTATCCAAGAAAAGATTTTTTGTAAAATATGGCATAGCGAAGATTTTTGTTTAACTCGCCAAATGCCGTAGTTTGAGGTATCAAAAACGAACTGTAAAAATTGGAACAAGGAAAATTTTCATGGTCTCGATACTTGCCCTTAGAAAGCTGGCGAAAAAGTGCAAGGTGAAACGAATTTCCGCATTAGCTTTAAGAGAACTTCGCTACATTTTGCTTGAGGAAGCTAAAGAAATAGCTCGTGACGCATGGGAGCTGGCTAGATTTGCTGGAAGGAGAACAGTTCTAGCTAGAGATGTAAAATTAGCGATCAAAAGAAGGGGCAAATAGCTACTCCTTTGTCAAGACCTCGGCAAGCCTTCGAACATTAGCTATTATCTGCGGCAACAAATCGCGAAGCGTTCGCTCAAGAGCTTCGACTTTTCCTTCTAGCTTTGACAACCTTTCAAGAATTGGGGCGAGCTTTTCCTCAAGGTTTACCTCTTTTCCACTTGGCGTTTTTAGCTCTAGCTCTTTTAGTTTTTTCGCTATTTTCCCGAGTTCATCGCGAAGCGAGCGAAGCTCCTTTTTAAATGGTTCTATTTTCTCGTCCACAACGCCTTCTACGATCTCCTCTATCGTTATCTCAGGTGAGGGAGCACTTCTTTCTGGGGTTGGAGTTTCCCCTGTTTCCATTCCAGGCAGCGTAGCTTCTGCAGGTGGGGCAGCTGGAATTGGAGCTGGGGCAATTGCCTCGCGTTCGGGCGCAGCAGCCGGAGTTGCTGGAGTTGGCGCTTCTATTGGAACTCGGGTAGCTGTCACATCGCTCTTCAAGCTTTGCAGCATGGCTTGCTCTATCTCATCATAGCTAAAGCCTCGCTTTGATAGCTCGTCTATTATCTCGCGATCTCCATAGCCACGATCGCGAAGCTCAAGGACTTCTCTTGTCGGAACATAGCCACGGCCCTTCTTTCGCTTCAGAAATGGGATGTGGATCATGTTATTTTAACTTTCATCTCTTTAAAATAGAGAAGTCTTCTTTCCAGCTTTTTCAGCTCGCGCTTTAGCTCCTCTCTTGTAACGAACTCGTTTTTAAGGGGGGAAAGCACTTCAAGTAGCGCTCGAAGCTTCGCGAGCTCTTTTATACTCGCTTTTTCCCTCGTCTCTTTTTTAACAGTTTCAAGCTCGCTATCCAGCTTTGCGACGAGTTCCATTAGCTCTTCAACTAAAGCCTTAAGCTCTGCTATTTCCCTTGTCGTAACAATCTTGCTATCGATGCTTCGCTTTTCAGCCTCGCTAACTCGTTTTTTCAGCAAGGAGAACTTCTCCTCGAGAGCTCTCATATCTTTCTCCAGTTTTTTCAGCCTTCGAACAAGCTCATGGGTAACTAGATCGAGCCTCCTTATCTCATCACTAACCCGCATTATAATTCTTGTCTTTTGTAAAAAGATGTTGGATTGGTGAGGTCAATTCCTTTTTCTCTTTTCAGCCAGACCACACAAGCTTCT
>CAZYXF010000019.1:0-9718 GCA_964651025.1 uncultured archaeon | reverse complement strand
CCTTGATAACTTCGCCAACGTTTAGCTTGAGCATGGCGAGCTGTGGTCCTAATGGTGGTGAGGCAGTTGCTTCCCCACCGTTAACGAGCGCTTTGATAACCTTCATTCTCTTGATTTTGGGGAAAAGGATAAAAGGCAACTAACTATGAGCTTGCAATCGCATTTATTCTAAAATGCGAAATCAAAACATGGCCAAGAAGAAACTCGAATTTGAAGTTAAAGAAGCGAGCGATTTCAAAGTGCTCTATGTCACAGGAGCCTTTGGCGGATTAGATGCGCACGAGGGAAGGATAATCTTCTTTGTCGACAGAGTCGTGCCAAAATTGAAAGACAAGCGAACGGGGGCAATGGAAGTGGGCAAAATTGTTCGCGAGCTTCAGATCGAGCTTCGAATGACCCCAGCGAGATTTAAATCGATTGCCATGTGGATGCTTGAGCACGTGAAGAGATTTGAGAAACAGTTCGGCAAGTTAAAAGAAGAAGTGAGGTACATAGAGTAGACAAGTGCAATAAGAACCCGAGAAAACCTTTTATCTTTGTCCTCATTTCTAAAACCATGCGAACGTCAAAGAACTTGATGAAACTTCCAATTCTCGAAACCCCACGCTGCCCAATCTGTGGCGCCCCAATGATAAACCTAGGCGGCGAGTACTACTGCTTGGTTTGCGATCCAATTGAAGAGTATTACGGGTAATCACATGGAAAGGGAAGTGATAGAAGGGACAAGGGTATACTTCACTAGCGATGAGTACAGAAGTCTACCGAGGATAATTCAACGCGAGTTTTCAAATGCGGAACAGATTGGCGTGACAACAGCTGGGGAAGAGGTGAGAAGGATAGCAGAAGAGAGGATATTGCAAGCCCTTGAAAGCCTTGGTTACAGGGTCGAGCTTCTTCCAGCCGAGGAGCTAAACGCGCGTAGCTTTACGCGAAAGCCAGATCTAATCCTTGGCGTTGGCGGTGGAAGAGGAATGGACCTGGGGAAGGAGATGGCAGTGCAATACGCTTGCCCAGTTGTAACCGTTCCGACATCCCCATCTACCGATGCTCCAGCTAGCAATAGGAGCGCTTTTCGTGGCCCTTCTAAGCCAGCAACAGAACCGGCACTCGTTGTTTGCGACCTGAAAATCATAGGAAACGCCCCTCCCAGCTTGTTCCTCGATGGACTGGGGGAAATGCTAGGCAAAGTTACTTCTACCCTTGACTGGAGAATTGGAAAAGCGATTGACAAGGAGCCATTTAACGAGAAAGCTCACGAACTCTGCTATAAAGCGTTTGAATTCGCCTATGAGAATTCGCGAGCTATAGCGAAAAGGCAAAGAGTTAAGGAAACCATGCGAAATCTAATTGCCTGCGGCGTTGCTATGAAACTCGCGAATAGCAGCAGGCCTGCAAGCGGTCCAGAGCACAACTTCGCGCATGTGCTTCACGAGTTCGGATTGAGCTTACCGCATGGGAGAAGCGTTGCGGTTGGCACTCTTTTAACTTTGCCATACGTCAGCGTTTTGCGACAAATGGACAGCGAGTTCCTAGAAAGCGCTAATGGCAAGTATGAGCTAATAACCCCGCGAGAGTTTCTCAACATCTTTGAAAGCCTGAACTTTTCTCTCCGCGAGCTGATAAATGGGCTGAGAAGGGATTTAGAGGAACTGCTAAGGACGGGAGAGGAATTCAGACCAGAGCGATTCAAGATAGCAAAAGCTCTCAAGAGCAAGGGAGCGGTGAGTTACAGGAGAGAAGTCGTTAAAATCATAGACGAGCTAACCTCATAGCGACTCGCTATGCTTTTGAACTTGAAATGCAAAAAAGGTAAATGAAAGTCGACATAGTCAGGCGAAATTACGTAGGCGCTAAGCGAACGACGCTTGCGGTAAGCGCTCTAATAGAAAAAGATGGGAAAATCCTGCTGGTGAGAAGGAAGTTAACGAAGCGCTCCTTTCCCGGATATTGGGGGATTCCAACTGGAAAGGTAAAGGTTGGCGAGAGATTAGTCGAGGCTTTAGCTCGAGAAGTAAGAGAGGAGACGAACTTGAAAGTAAAACCGCTCGAGCTTTACCACATCTGCGAGGAGTTTCACGACGATCACCACCACCTTATCTTCGCGTTTTTGACAAAGCTAGTAGGTGGCGAAGCTAGAGCTGGGAGCGATGTTTGCGAGGTCAAATGGCTCTCGCCAAGCTACGCGCTAAAACTTAAGTTACAGCCAGTGGCGAGAAAGCAGATAAGGGCTTACCTGAAGTTGAAGGAGAAAGGGACGAGAGTTATTTGAAAGGATGAGGCTCATTGAAGACGCGTTGATAAACCTCGGCTACCGCGGGCAGAAGCTGAGAAAAGCGCTGGAAAAGATAGAGGCGTGGAAGAAGTTGTTGGAGGAGAAGAGAAAGGTTAGCGGAGTTGAAACGAAAAATTACACGACTTACCTGAAACACTTCGTCATATCGACGAAGTCTGTTACAGCTCTTAAGAAAGTACAAAAAGGCTTTTAACCTTTCTTCTGAATCAAATTAATGTCGCTACTTTTCGGAGGAAAATGGACGATACATCGAGAAGAAAAGCGCGTTTTCGTGAAAATCGGCGAAGAGGGAGTCTGGATAACGTATAACCCATCATGGATATGGCAAGACGACGAATACCAGCCCAATTTCGATGATGACGTCTTTGAAATACACAGCTCTGTATATGGTACCCTCTTCATAAGAGAGACGCCATATGGTGAATTGAGGGTGATAAGCATTAAAGAGAATCCAGGCCATCCTACCCTCCTTGACATCCTTGGCATCGATGGCATAAGAGAGGCTGTAGAAATGTATAGGAGAATGTGCAGAAGAACTGAAGGAGAAGTGAAGGAAGTTAAAGTAACGCGGTCGAAACGCAAAGCGAAGAGCAGAAGGAGGATGAGCTCTGAGGAGAGGAAAAGCATGGTGATAAACATGTTAAAACAGCTAGGAGAGGCGACAGTAGAAGAAATAGCAGAAGAAGTGGGGATATCAGAGCCATATGCTCACCGTCTCCTAAGAGAGCTTCTTGAAGATGGAGTTGTAGAGCGAAGGAGCGAAAAGTCGCGGGAAAGGATTGGAAGGAGGAAGTATATTTACTCGTTACGTGAGTGAAAGCTTAAAAGCGATTTCTCTGATTTTCGACATGAACCCGCTATTCCTGACAGTTTGCGTTTCGATTCTCGGATTAGCGACGACAGTGCTGCTAGCGCTTTACGTGAAGAGTAAAAAAGAAGGGCCGAGGGAAATGGTGAAAATAGCGAGTTTTATAAGGGAGGGGGCGGACGCCTTTCTAGCGAGGGAAATAAAAACGATAGCGGTTTTCGCGGTAATCATAGCGATAGCGCTTTGGTATGCCATAGGAGCGCGAACAGCGATTTCATTTTTGCTCGGGGCAACGCTTTCAACGCTTGCTGCCTATATAGGAATGAAAGTCTCAACGCTTGCCAACGTTCGCGTTGCAGCCGCCGCGTTAAAAAAGAAGGAAGACGCTGCGATAATAGCTTATCGCGGTGGTGCTGTAACAGGGCTGGCGATAGTCTCGATGAGCTTGCTGGGAATAGCAGTGCTCTACTCGATTTTCAACGATCCAGTTCCGCTCGCTGGCTTTGGCTTTGGTGCTAGCCTTGCGGCTCTCTTCCTACAGTTGGGAGGTGGTATCTACACCAAGGCCGCTGACGTTGGCGCGGATCTCGTTGGAAAAGTGGAAGCAGGAATTCCAGAGGACGATCCTCGAAACCCAGCGGTGATCGCTGACTTGGTTGGCGATAACGTTGGTGATTGCGCAGGTCGTGGAACCGATTTGTTCGAGAGCTTCAGCGACGAGATAATAGCAACGATGATACTGGCGCTTAGCTTTGTCTCGATATTCGGAGAAAAAGCGATTTTTTATCCGCTTCTGGTGCAGAGCATTGGAGTGATAGCAACGATAATAGGCATAGCCTTTTTAAGACGCTATAAAGACCCGGTGAAGACGATTTACCTTTCATTTGGAGTGGCTGGCATAGCAGTTTTGATAGGGCTTTACTACCTTGCTACCAGCTACATGAACTCGCTTCTTTTCTTCTACGCCTCTGCGATGGGATTGATAGTTAGCCTAGTGGTTGCGCTAATGGTGCTGTATTACACAGACCCGCGATTCAAGCCAACGAGGGAAATAGGAAATGCGAGCAAGATGGGAGCAGGGATAAACTTGATAACAGGGTTTGCCTATGGATTGGAAAGCGCGGTCCCGCCGGTCCTCTTCATAGCAGTTGTGCTGTTAGCTGTTTACAACATGTTCGGCGGTGGTATCGAGGGAATCTATGGAATTGCAGCGGCTTCACTCGGCATTTTGAGCACAACCGGCATAATAATGGCCGCAGACACCTTTGGGCCGATAGCTGATAACGCGGATGGAATTGGGGATATGAGCGGATATGGAGATGAAGTAGGCGAAGTTACGGATAAGCTCGACCGAGTTGGGAACACGACAAAAGCGACGACAAAGGGCTATGCAATGGCCTGCGCTCTGATGACGAGTATAGTCATGCTGTTTGCTTATTTCAGGGAGCTGGCAGCACATCGCGGAGTAGAGATAAGCCAGATACTAGTTAACCTGGCAGAACCGCAATCCATAATCGCAACTTTCATCGGAGCAACACTTCCATTCCTGTTCTCAGCGTTCGCGATAAAGGCAGTAGGGAGGGCGGCTTTCAAGATAGTAGAAGAGGTGAGGAGGCAGTGGAAGGAAAGGCCACAGATAATGAAAGGGAAAGCGAAGCCAGATTACGCGAGATGCGTTGACATCGCGACAAAGGCAGCGCTAAAGGAGATGATAGCCCCAACTTTAATTGCCCTAGCACTTCCAATAATCGTTGGCATAGCTCTAGGTCCAACATCGCTTGCAGCGTATTTGATTGCAGTGAACCTGACAGCGCCATTGCTCGCGCTCTTCATGTACAACGGCGGTGGAGCCTGGGACAACGCGAAGAAGTTCGTGAAAGAAACAATGGGCAAAGGAAAGGAATACAAGGCGGCTGTGATTGGCGACACGCTTGGCGATCCATTAAAAGACACCGCAGGCCCAAGCTTGCACATCTTGCTAAAGCTCCAGAACATAGTAGCGATAACTTTGCTCCCCCTTTTCCTTTTGTTTTAGGTTTTACTGCTTTTGATTCCAGTTTTCACAGCGAGGTCTAGCTAGCGCATAACAAAAGAAAAAATGAAA
Organism: uncultured archaeon; assembly: GCA_964651025.1. Classification (GTDB taxonomy): domain Archaea; phylum Aenigmatarchaeota; class Aenigmatarchaeia; order GW2011-AR5; family JAHLMP01; genus CAZUUD01. Next base: position 4,513 of record CAZYXF010000019.1, on the reverse strand, counting down.
GAACGTTGTCTACAGTCTCTGTTTTTGTTAAATTCTATCAAGAATACCATCGACCAAACCAGCGAGTGTTCCTGCAACTGTTGGGTCAGATTCTATTCCAAGACCTTCTAATAGATTTTCCGTCGTTCCTATTAACTTTTCTACTCGCTGCCCTTCGTATACAAAGTCCTCTAAAGCTCGTTGGAGAGATGGTGTTAGCTTGAGGCGGGTGAGCAGATACGCGCGCATAGCATTGAGTTTCTCCTCATTGATCCCAGGCTTCTCATCCCCTTCTATGCTTCGTGCTACCGCTGCGAGAAATGCTGCAGTTGTGCGAGCCGCGGCTCTGTTTATAATCTCTGATGGAAGTGAGCTGTCTACTTCCCTTCTAATGTTATCCCTGACGTATCTCGCTAACTTTGGTCCGCCAGTTTGCATGAGGCAATTGAACCGCTTTCTCACTTCCTTTTCCCTTCTCACTTCACTTAACTTCCTTAGCGGATACGTAAGCGCTCGCTTGTATGTGTCAAAAATCTCTCTTGCTATGCGGCTCATGTTCTCATCATAGAGTAACTACAAAAACTTTTAAGTCTTTGAAAGCCGAAGAGCAAGATGAGCGAAGGAGAAATCGAAATGAAAACAAAAGAACTTGTAAGGGTTTTCTCTCTTTTGCTGAAACTTGAGGAACTAATTGGGGAGCGAGCCTGGAGGTTTTACGAGGAACTAATAACCGAGAAGCGAGCTTTATGGCTGCAGGAAAACAGGAAAAACTACGCTTCAATTGACTCGCAGCTCGAGCGAGCTTTCAAGGCATTTTACGAGGGTAAGCTCGGGCTGAATTTGAAAAGAGATTGCGAGCTCATCGAGGCGAGCGAAAAGCGAATCATAGCTAGGTGGCGAAACCCTTGCCCAGTCTTAGAAGCTTGCAAGGCTTTGGGACTCGATACCAAAAAAGTTTGCAAGCTTTGCTATGAAGGACCAGCAAGAGCATTCATGAAGCGCATAGCCCCAAACGTCTTCTTCTCGAGGAATTACTCGCATCTGAGGCCGCGAGCAAACTCTTGCGAGGAAGTGCTAGAGCTCGTGAGCCAAGCGGAGTGGATGGAAAGGTTTTTGAAGGAGGAAAGCATAAACGGCGAGTTGATAAAAACGGGCGAGGTCAAAAGCGTTGAGCAAGCTGCTCGCGAGGTTGGGTGCGAGCGAAGCGAGATAATAAAATCGCTCGTCTTAGTCGATGAAAAAAGTCTGCCAGTCGTTTTCATTGTGAGAGGCGATTGCAAGCTCGATTTGAGCAAGGCAAGGCAAATAGCAGGCGTTGTTAGATTCGCTTCGCCAAGCGAGGTTTTAGAGCTCACCGGCTTTGAAGTAGGTGGCGTTCCTCCACTTGGGCATTACTGCAGGCTTTACGTCGATGCCAAAGTCCTTGAAAAGGAATCCGTTTACGGCGGAGGTGGTGATAGCGAGCATTTGTTAAAGCTCTCGACCAACGAGTTCAAGCGTTTTAACGCGAGATTCGTTGAAGTGGCGAAGTAAAAAGCTAGCTTACAACCTCTCAACAACTGGCAATTTCCCAAGCTGGTATTCGCTCGCTGTCTGCAAGTTTTTATTTAATTTTCTCGCGAGCTCCCAGACTTCGCTTGTTCGCTCCCTGAACTTCGGCTCCCTTGGCAAGTGGTGGTCCCAGATCATGACCTTAAAATCTACCTTCCTCACAATTCGCTTCGCGTTCTTCAAAACTCGCCTGAAGTTTATCAAGTTCAGGGTGTAGCCGAGCATGTAAGTCATAGGGCCGTCTAAGATCAGATAAGTCGGGTTTTCCCTGATAATGAAATCGGCGTAATCCTCGATTATGGGGCCGTTTAAATCAGAGCTGTGAATGAGCTTTTCCTTACCTCTTTCAACTATGGTTGAAAAGACCCACCCAACCCTTGAGTATTCTATCCCGTGAAACAAAGGTCGCGTAAATCTGAGCTTCGTTTTTCCAAAAACGAAAGTCCTGCCTTCTGGAAATGTCAATTGAAATTCCTCTGTTTTAACCTCTGGTATTACCCAAAACCTCTTCCACTTTTCTCCTCTTTTTCTAAACCAAGCCTCTCCCTTTTTGAGCAGCTCCTTTCTTCTTTGGTTGTAGTCTCCGAAATCCAAGCGAACGCTTCGCAGCTTTTTCGCGGGGTTCTCGAATTTTCTCCTTCTCGCCTTCTTTTGCTCGACTTCTATCCCGAGCTCCTTGAAAACCGAAGTGAAGAAATCGCATGCTCGCTTTCTTTGCGAATCGTTTATGTACTCGTTTGGGTTCTTCGCCAGGACGATTTTTCCCTTGTAAAGCTTCGCTTCTCTAAGAAAGTGGTCCCAGTGATAGTGAGAGATCACGACCACATCAGCATGTTTAAAGGCTTTTCTTATCTCTCTCGCCCCTTTTTCCCTCCAGTAAACTTTCTTTGCAAGGCTTGCTGGAAAAGAAGCGTGCATTATCGCTATCCCAGGGTCTATCAGAATCGAAACGTCGGCCGTTTTCACAAGGGTGCAAGAGCTCTTCGCCCCAAAGCTATCAAACCAAACGAGCCTGAAATCGATTTGCATAAAAAGCCCCGGACGGGATTTGAACCCGCGACCTGCCGCTTACGAGGCGGCCGCTCTACCGCTGAGCTACCGGGGCATGAGAAGATTGAAGGAAGGAGAAATAAAGGTTTAGGTGGACGAAAAAGAAAAACGATGTGAATCTAATTGTCAAGGATTGATAGTTAAAAGTCTAAACAACTCTCTGCAACCAGCATAAATGGAAAACGGTTTTTATTGTGGATTCTTGAAAATATAGCATGCTTGAAATCGTCTTCGTTGCTCGAGGTGGGCAAGGAGCTAAAACCGCTGCTCACCTGCTTGCGACTTCTGCAATGAAACAAGGCTACTTCGTCCAAGCTTGGCCGCAGTTTGGGCCTGAGAGAAGAGGGGCAAAGGTGAAAGCCTATGTTCGAATAAGCGAGAGCGAAATTCTAACCCATGCTCCAATTTCAGAGCCAGATTTCCTTGTGGTCTTTGAGAAAACCGTGCTAAAGGGCGAGCAAACAGATAACACAACGATATTGAACTATCCAAGCGTTGAAGAAGCCAAAAGCTTGGCGAATTTCAAGGAGCTCTATGTCTTAGATGCTACGAAAATAGCTCGCGAAACGACGGGAACAGCGATACCGAACATCGCGATGCTCGGTGCTCTTGTGAAAGTGCTCGGGAATTTGAAGCTCGAAATAGTTGAGAACGAGGTGAGGGAGCACTTCACCAAGAAAAGAAATGCGCAACTCGCTTCAAAGCTGTGCGAAGCCCTTAAATTAGGATACGAAAACGTGGTGAAAGCGTGAAAGGGGAAACGCGAGTTAAAAAATTCCCGACAGAAGAGCAAGTGAAGCGGTTGCTTTCGTGGAAAGAGCTAACGCTCGCTGGAGCTATAACGAACCCTGGCTCAACGAGGTTTCACAAAACTGGGAGCTGGCGAGTTAAATCGCCAAAGTGGATAAAGGAGAAGTGCACCCATTGCTTGCTATGTGCTTTGTATTGCCCGGAGAACGCAATTCCCGTGGAAAACGGAAAGAGAGGGGAAACAAATCTCGACTATTGCAAGGGCTGCGGGATTTGCGCTCGTGTCTGTCCTGTTAAGGCGATAGAAATGGTGGAAGAATGAGCGTAAGGCTACTTGATTACAAGCGAATCTGCGAGCTTTGCGATGAGCTAAGGCTAGAGCGGCCAAAAGAGAACTTGCTCGCCGAGATAGAAGCAAAGATAAGGGCGAGGAGATTAGAAGCCAAAAATAAACGCGACATCGCGATAGCCTGCGCTCTGTTGTGGAAGGATTTGTTGCTCAAGCAGTTGGTAAACGAGGATAAACGCATAGCTTGCTGCTTGCTCTACGAGCTCTTGAAGCGAACTCTTGCTCTCAACGGCTTTTCATTCGATGCCAGCATAGGCGAGCTCATTTACATGTCGCAGCGCTTGTTGGAGGAAAGCATAGACTTCAAGTCGTTGGCAAGTTGGATTTACAAAAGACTCGCGGTGAGAGCGTGAAGGTTTTACCTTTAACTGGAAATCTCGCTGCGGCAGAAGCGATGCGCCAGATAAACCCGGATGTAGTTGCGATTTATCCAATAACGCCACAGAGCGAGATAGCAGAGAAATTCGCGGAATTCGTAGCGAACGGCGAGGTAACGACAGAGCTCATTTGTGTCGAGAGCGAGCACAGCGCGATGAGCGCGTGTGTTGGCGCAAGTGCAGCTGGGGCGAGAGCTATGACAGCGACTGCTTCGCAAGGTCTTGCTTTAATGTGGGAGATATTATCAGTAGCGAGTGGCCTACGCTTGCCAATAGTCATGCCAGTCTCGAATCGCGCGCTTTCAGCGCCGATAAACATACACTGCGACCACAGCGATTCCATGGGAGCCAGAGATCTGGGATGGATACAAATCTACAGCGAAAATCCGCAAGAGGTTTATCACAACGTGATCTTCGCGCTCAAGTTAGCGGAGCTCGTTAACCTGCCAGCGATGGT
>CAZYXF010000018.1:0-10181 GCA_964651025.1 uncultured archaeon | reverse complement strand
GCGTATCCAACCAATCTCCAGGAGTTTTTTATCAGTTTTGAAACAGCTATCTTGAACTCCGGCAAAACAGCGAGAGGTATCTTTAGCTCGCAAGTCATGATAAATGCCTCGTCGCTTTTCCTCAGGCTCTTTATCACGCCAACAGTTCTCGTAACACCGCAAGCCAGCATTATGGGGTCGCCAACTTTGAAGCTAACATCGCTCCTCAGCAATTTCGCAGAAATCGTAACAACGTTTTTTATCTCGGGTAGCTCTCCAACTTTTGTTGCTATGTTTCCAGCTAATCCATCGCTCTTCGTTAAACTTGGGTCGAGCTTTGTAGCTACGCCAACCAATCCACCTGGTTTGGCTTCTTTCACTTTCTCATCCCCTTGAACCAAGCTCTCGACGCTTGTTCGCAGGCTTTGCCAGGAAGAATCAACCCTAATTCCAGGCGCTATCTCTATTTCATCGTTTATTTTAAGAACGCCCCTAGCTAAAGCGCCGCCTATTACTCCACCTCGAAGCTTTTCTATTGGTGTTCCTGGCTTGTTCACGTCAAAACTGCGAGCTATTAGGAAAAGCGGTGGCTTGCTCAAATCGCGAGCTGGAGTTGGCACAAGAGTTTCTATTGCTTCGATTAAAGCGTCGAGGTTAACGTCTTGCTGTGCAGCAACTGGTATAACTGGGACTTCTTTTCCTTTCTCCCCAAGCTCGTTTATCAGAAACTCTCGAATTTGCTCGTAATTCTTTCTCGCCTGCTCCTCGCTAACCAAATCTAGCTTTGTCTGCACGACTATTAGATGCTCTACCCCAGCGATTTTGAGCGCCATCAAATGCTCGCGAGTCTGCTCGAGCACGCCTTCGTTGGCAGCGATTACGAGCAGCGCTCCATCTATTAGTGCTGTTCCTGCAAGAGCAGTTGCCATCAACGCTTCATGACCTGGGGCATCAACAAAGCTCACTTTTCTTGTCGGCGTGCATTTACTTCCGCAAACAGGGCAAACCTCGCTTTTCCTATAAGGAAACTGCTCGCAGGTCGGGCAGCGATAAAAAGTAGTTGTAGCGTAGCCGAGTCGAATCGTCATGGCTCGCTTTTGCTCCTCGCTGTGAACATCTGTTCTTTTTCCAGTTAGTGCATAGACGAGCGTTGTCTTTCCGTGGTCAACGTGGCCAAAAACCCCAATCGCCACCATCGGAAGCTCTTTTCTTTCGTTGCTAGCTTCGGCTATTCTCTCACCCCAGGTTCGATTTTATCCAGTTTTCGGTCTCATCAACGCTTCTAAAGCCAATTAGCCTCGAGGCCTCTTTTCCGTCCTTGAACAAAATTATGCAAGGTATGGACATTATGCCATACTTCATTGCGAGCTCCCTACAAGCATCGACGTTAACCTTCACGAACTTCACTTTTTCCTTTAATTTCTTCTCGACCTCTTCTAACACGACGCCCATCATCAGGCAAGGAGAGCACCAAACCGCGAAGAAGTCAACGAGCACTGGCTTTTGCTTTGAAGCTTCTATGACCTCGCTTTCAAACTCCTCGCAAGTTAACTCTCGCATTCTTTTTATCATGAGCTAAAGGATAAAAGCATGGAGGAGCTTTTGATTCTAGGAGGTGGTCCAGCTGGTTGCACAGCAGCTATTTATGCTAGTAGGTTTGGGATAAAGGCAAAGATTATAACGCTTGAAGTTGGCGGTCAACTTAGGCTCGCGAGAAAGATAGAGAACTTCCCTGGGTTTAAGAGCGTAAGCGGCTTTGAGCTAGCTTCAAGGCTAGAGGAGCAAGTTCGCTCCCTTGGAATAGAAATCGAGATTGACGAGGTGCTTGAGCTCAATGATTTAGAGAACGGATATTTGGTGAAAGGAAGAAGAGGCGAATACGAAGCGAGAGCCCTGATAATAGCACTTGGTAGAAAGCCGAGAAAGCTTGGGGTTAAGGGCGAGAAAAAGCTATTGGGTAAAGGAGTTAGCTATTGCGCGACTTGCGACATGCCTTTTTTCAAAGGTAAAGTAGTCGCGATTGTTGGCGGCGGAAACAGCGCGATAGATGCTGCTCTTTACGCTAGCGAGCTTGCTAGCAAAGTTTATTTGATTCACGGGCGCAGCGAGTTTCGAGCCTTTCCAAGCGATGTTGAAAGGCTGAAGGAAAGGGAAAACGTGACTTTTTTGCTTAACAAAGTGGTTAAGGAGATTAAAGGAGAGAGCAAAGTAGAAAGCCTAATCCTGCAAGACGTTGCTACAAGTGAAACGAGCGAAATAGCTTGTGATGGGGTTTTCATAGAGATTGGCTATGAAACGCAGCGAGAGCTTTTCGCGAGTTTTGTTAAGCTCAATGAGAGGGGTGAGATTGTAATCGACGAGCACTGCCGTTGCTTTAAACCTGAAAGCGACGAGATAAAGCCAGGCGTATTCGCTTGTGGCGACGTTGCCAGCACTGGGCTAAAGCAAGCGATCGTAGCATGCGCGACAGGAGCAATCGCAGCGGTGAGCGCCGCAAGGTATTTGAGAGGTTAATTTCTTCTCGCAAAAATTTTGCTTTAGCTTTGATGGCGTAAATAAACCCTGCGAGGTGCGCATGGATCAATCCTCACAAAACCCCTTTTCTCTAATTGTCTGGCAATCTGAGAGACGTAAGAAGGAGAATAACCTGTGAACTTTGCTATTTCCCTATAGGTCATACCATCTCTTTTTGTCAAGGCACGAAGAACAATTTCCTCTGGATCCGTCAGAAGAACTATTCTCGACACTTCTCCTACTAGTTCAAGACAATCAAGCTTATGATACGCATCTCCAGCTTCCAGCTTGAGCCACTTTCCTTCACGAAATGTCTGAACATAAAGATTTCTCCTAATTCTCCTGATTTGTTCATACGCTTCCCTCGATCCCAATTCCCTTATCAACACGTCAATAGGACGTCGAAACGGTGTAATTTCGATAGAGGGCATGTCAGGAGGGAGCTCAACCACACTTCCATAAGGTGCAGGTGATATTGGCTCAACTGGCAGCTCGATTTCTTCTGTTGGCTTGGTTGGCGTAAGCTTTACAAGCTTGGCTTCTGGTTGTGGAACAGGGGTTTCGTGCTTTCTCTTCGATTTCTTTACCTCAGGTAAAATTTCACGTTCTCTCAGCTCTTTTAATCTTTTTCTTAAAGTGATTTCTGTGATGCCAGCGATTTTTGTCATTTTTCTTAATGTCATTTCAATCCCCTCTTTTTTCATCACATGATAGACTATTGCCGTCGCAATCCCTCGTGGACTTTTTCCAGCGAGATAAGTTGGTGGGATTTTCCTCGTGATTTCCATGGCTTTTTCTTCAAGTGAAGCTGGGATTTCATAACCAGCATCTCTTAGCCTTTCGACAACAAACTCTACATTACTTTCTATATCCTCAGTAATGGTTGGCATTCCATCATAAGTCAGTGCAAGAGCTTTATACGCTCCCTTAACCCACCTTAAAAACATCTTAACTTTTTTAGAGTATCGCCAATCTTCTCTTTTACTTGCTACCAACCTTCTTATTCTTACATCGATTTCCCTTTCCAGCCTAACAGGAACCCCGATCTGTCTGCATGCCACTAAGATTGCTCCCAACCCGACAGCTTCTCTTGATCGACCTTGGACGAGTTGAGAAAGGATTTCAGGAGGTAACATTTTTACTGCCCTTTTCACTACTTCTCCTTTTTCTTCATCACCCAAGTTATATTCCACGTCAAATTCGTATTCTTCAAGCAAACGAAGCAATTCGTCTTCTGAAAACGGTTGAAGACTTGGTGTACCAAATTGTCTACGTTGCATTTTCAAGCCATGCGCCTCCATTGCATTCCTCCAAGAACCATGAAGTTCGCAAGCTCTTTGAACAAACCCACCTCCCAGCATTTGTCGAGCTTCTTCAAAAGTAACGTATCGTCTAAAAGAGTTGAGAATACCTTCGACAATTTCATCTGTCCATTTCCTTCTTTGATAGGGTGGGAGAATTCCAATTCTCCTTGCATCTGCTCGAAGTTGCCTTATGCTGCTTTCTGAATAATTCGGTAAATCCTCACGAGCACTAAGCTCCCTTACTATTTCTCTTGGCGTTTTATCCGGATTGAGAATCAAGCTTGCAAGTTCCTTATTTTGAAGCAATCTTGCTAAGGCTCTTGCGTGATCTTGTACGGTTTCGTCTTTCCAATGCGGTTTAACCTCTCTTAGCTTCCTAACAATCTCCTTCACGATGTCATTTGCATGCTTTCTTCGTCTTTGATAGGGTGGGAGAATTCCAATTGCCCTTGCAGTCGCTCGGATGGCTCGTATGTGACCAACTGAATAGCTTGGCAAATCCTCACGGGCAGCAAGCTCCTCTGCTACCTCTTTTGCCGTTTTCTCTGGGTTTAGCACGATTTCTCTCAACTCTTCATTTTGAAGCACCTTGAGGAGGGAACCTGCACGATCCCGTACAGTTCTTTCTTTCCAATGCGGTTGAATCTCCCTTAATCTCTTTTCTAATTCCTCTAACTTCTCCCGTGGATATATTCTCCTTGTTTGCAAGGGCTCCAGACCATGCGCTTTAAGTGCCTCGTTCCAAGAGCCATACATCCTACTGACTTTATAGACAAACCCCCAACCAAGCATTTGAACAGCCTCCCTCTTTCTAACCGAACGTCTGAATGAGCTAAGGATTCCATCGACAATCTCATCTGTCCATCTTCCTTTGTACGACGGAAGAATTCCAATTACTCTTGCACTTGCTCGAAGTTCTCTTACATAGCCTACTGAGAGTTTTGGCAAATTCTCGCTAGTAGCAAGCTCCTCTGCTATTTCCCTCGCTGTTTTGTTTGGATCGAGAATTAAGCTTGCAAGTTCTTCATCTCGAAGCACCCTAAACAAACAACTTGCACGATCTCGTACAGTTTCATCTTTCCAGTGCGGTCTAGCTTCTCTCAACTTTCTTTCTATCTCCTCTCTGCTAAGTTTTTCTACCATGAAATGCTAACAAAAACGAAGTTTTTAATAAGCTTCTCTTCTAAAGCAAAGGAGTCACGAGCTGAAATAGGAGGAACAAAACAAAGGAAACCGCGCCCAATATCGCGACTCCTAGCAAGCAAGCCTTCAAAGAAGTGAGAAGCTCGTCCTTGCTCGGCTTGCTCGCCACCATGAAAACGCGCCTGCACTGCGATAAAAAGGAGCGAAGCCGGTTTAACGCGCTACTCGCTTGCATTCTTTTCCTTTTCCCACGCGTTTTTTAGCTTTATCACAATGAAAAACGAATTTAAAGCGAGAAAGCGAAGTTGCCAAATGTTAGTTGAGCTAGCGAAGAAGCTTCCAACTGTTGAAACACCAAAGCGATACATCCCCTTTAAGAAAAGGGTAATCTACACAGGCATAGTTTTGCTCCTCTATTTAACGATGGGCTTCATCCCGCTTTACGGCGTGGCAAAGGCTGGATATGAGCGCTTTCGCTACATGCAGCTAATCCTCGCGAGCGAGATGGGCACGCTAATAACGCTTGGAATAGGCCCGATAGTAACGGGTTCCATAATCCTTCAACTGCTCGTTGGGGCAAAGGTAATTGAGCTGGATTTAACAAAGGACGAGGACAGGAGAAAATACGAGGCCTATCAAAAGGTTGCGAGCTTCGCCTTTTGCTTTTTCGAAGCATTTGTCTTTGTTTCGAGCGGCGCGATACCGGTTTCGAGACCGGAGCTCTCGCTCGTAGTAGCGCTGCAGCTCGCTGCAAGCGGAGTGATAATAATCTTGCTTGACGAACTAGTTGGAAAGTACGGAATTGGAAGTGGGATCTCGCTTTTCATTGCTGCTGGCGTTTGCAAGGACATGTTCATTCGCGCCTTTAACCCAATAAGCGTCGAAGGTCTGCCAGCTGGCTTATTGCCACGCTTTTTCCATTATCTCTCAGTTGGCGAGATAAGCAAGGCACTTACTGCAATAGCTCCGATAATCTCAACTTTGTTGATCTTGCTAATCGTGGTCTACATAAACGAAGTAAAGGTTGAAGTTCCGTTGACGCATGCGATGTTCCCGAGCTTTGGAAGGAGGTGGCCATTGAGGTTTCTCTACACGAGCAACATACCTGTTATTCTAACAGCGACTCTACTGGCTAACCTGCAAGTTCTCGGTTCCATAGCGGCGAGGGCTGGAATAACAACGCTCGCTAGCTATGACGAAGCTGGGAATTTGGTTGGCGGGCTACTATATTATATTAGTGCGCCAAGGAACGCGCTCTTGCAGCTGATACAAGGAAGTTTTACATTCGATTTGCTGCTCAGGATGCTCGGCCACATTGCTTTCATGGTCTCCTTTTCGATCCTGTTCTCCGTCCTTTGGGTCGAAACCAGCGGAATGGGTGCGCTTGATGTTGCGAGACAACTGAAGAGCATTGGCCTGGGAATTCCTGGCTTTAGGAGGCATGAAAAGGCTATTGCGTCGCACTTGCAGCGCTACATAATGCCACTCGCAGTCATGGGCGGAGCTTTCGTCGGTTTTTTGGCAGCGCTCGCGAATTTCTTGGGAGCTCTCGGAACTGGAACGGGAATCTTGCTGACCGCGATGATCCTAACCAACTTTTACGAAACCATAAGCTATCGCTACCTCGAGGAGATGCACCCGATGGTGAGGAAATTCTTTGAGTGATGAAAATCAACCAAAAAGAAGAAAGAAAAAGATGAGCATGAGAGCAGGCCCGCCCCTGTGAAGGGGACAGGGCTCCACTTTCTTTGCTCTCTTAATCTTAATTCGCTTTCTCCAATATAGCGATTTCTCGTGGTTTTTTTCGAGCAAGAGAAAAGATAAAACGCAACTCAATCTTTTCCTTACAACGATTTCCGTCGATTACTACTCAATGGGCTGCACCGTTATGTCTATGTAGTCGCGAAGTTCATAGGTATAGCTTGCGCTCGCCCTGAAAACAAAGGTTTGATAGGGAGCGGTAATGTCAGGAGCTCTTAGCTTTAGCGTTATCGGTGCCGACTCTCGCTGATAGAGTTTTATTGGCTTTATGTTTTCGCATTCGCATCTGCACGCCATGCTGCTTGAGCCTGTCACAAGCCCTGTTATGGTCCTTATCAAAGCATAAGCGGTGCGGGTGACTTTTTCACTCCAACCTAAACCCTCTTCACCGCTAACACCAACTCCCTCCTCGCAGGAAAGGATGCTTGATATGTCTTCGTAATTCACTATTTCAAATCCATCTGGTATGATGAGCTTAAGCTTACCCTTCTTTATCTCATTTCCCTTGAGCATACCTCTTCCCTCGTTCAAAAGCTTTAGCTGAAGGAGAAATGGATAGCCAGCGAGCACGTAATCGCTTCCAACTAGTGAGATGTCTATCTTAACCGGACCGCTTCCAAGCACTTTGTTGGAAACGAAGCTCAAGCTTTCCCCAGCCTGTTGCGCTTTCCTAACCTCTTCCAGGTTAACAGCCACGACATCCAAAGAAGAAGAGGTTGAGAAATCGTAAAGAACGCGAAAGCTTATTCGCGGGGTTAGCTTTACGTTCGCAATTTCCTCGTTTGTTGGGGCGAGAAATGAGAAGTCAAAAACCCTTTTCTCTGTTGGAAGCAAGGTAAAGGTTTGACTCACGTTGCTTTGGTTGTGAAAGACAGATGTGTCATAGAGCTCTAGATAACCGCTAATTATCTTCTCCTTTTCCTTGCTCTCAAGCTCTATGAAGAGGTCAAATGGCTGCGACGTTAAAACAGGCGGCTTTGGCAAGGTGTAAGCATCTGCTATCGTTATAACATCCGCTATCTCCCTTTTCGTCTTCTCCTGGGCTTGAACGTTCTGTAGATTTATGCCAAATTGAGATTGCAAGCTCTCAACACAAAAAGACGAGAGGAGGAGAACCGCCAACAACATTAAAGTGCCATAGCTCTTTCTCATGCTCTTCGCCAATAACAAAATTTCCCTTCTCATTTTAAATCGTAAACTCCTATTACACCATGGACTTCGCGAGAGATTTCATAACCGAGTATTTTGTTAAGCCATTAATTGAAGGAAGTGGCTACAACATCGTTAACACAATCGCTTATATTTTCATCCTCCTCTTGCTCCTCAAACCTTTATTTCTCTTGTTGAAAAAGATGAAGGTTAAAATTGACCGACATTTCGCCTTTGCTGTGTTTCCATTCGCTCTCTTTGGCTCTTTGCTGCGTGTGCTCGAGGACAAGTACTCCTTAACGATTTTCCTAAAGACGCCCTTCATTTACTTCCTCGTGTGCTTCGCCTTTTTCGCGTCTCTACTCGTTGGAAAAGCCGTTGAGCTCTTGCAAACGCGAAAGATCAAAAGAGGAAAGGGTAAAAAGGCCAGAGAAGCCATGCCATACTTCATAGTTGTTTTTTCAATTGGTCTCCTTTTCTGCTTGTTTACCTTGCCGAAGTTCAAGCTAGTCGATTTAATCCCATTGTTTTACTCGTTGTTTGCATTTCTCGCTACCTTTGTCCTTTCCTTCGCTCTTGGAGCTTTATGTGACATTAAACTGCTTTCCAAAGAAAACTGTTTAATCATCGCCGCCCACATGCTTGATTTCGCTTCAAGTGCAATTGCGGTAACAAGCTATGGCTATGAAGAACAGCACGTTTTGGCTCGCTTCCTGCTCGCGAACTTCGGAGTTTTGGCTTGGCCAGTTGCGAAGTTGCTGACCTTGCTACCTCTTCTTTACCTTATAGAAAAGGAAAGAGACAAAGAGTGGAGGAACTATTTGAAAATCGTTGTCTTCATCCTTGGTTTCTCTCCAGGTACGAGAAACGCTTTGACTATTGCTCTTTCAAGAGCCTGAAGCATATCATAACCTTGTACTTCCTTGGGGCATAGGGCAGGACCTTTCTCTCCCTTAGGAATCTAACTCTGCAATTTTGCTTTTCTGCAACCCTTGCGATGTAAGCTTTCCAACGATTAAAAAGGTCTTTTTCCTCGCTTATGGCATAGAAGAAGCAAATCCCATTATCTTTCAAACAGCCAAACGCTTGTTTTAAATAACGATACGCCCCCTCTGGATATGGCATCACAACGACGTCGCAAGCGTTTCTAAACTTTCTCGCTTCCCGTGCGACATCCCCGTGGATAACGATGCAGTTCTTAACCTTGTTGAGCTTTAGGTTCTCCTTGAAGTATTTTACAGCGACTGGATTCAACTCAATCCCAACGACCCTTCTAACTTTGCAGCGCTTGGCTATGAGCAGCGGATAGCAACCAATTCCTGCGAAGAAGACCATCGCGAGGTTTAAGCCATGAGGAAAGAACTCATTTATCTCGTTCGCTATTCTCAATCGCTCTGTTTGCTCTCTCGGCGAGAAGTAAACCTTGCGGACGTTTAGCTTGAGCAGGAGCTTGTTCTCCTTGTGCAGAGTAACGCTTCTATTCTCGCCAGCTATTAATCGGAGCTTTCGAAGTCGAAATTTCCCATAACGCGCGCTTGCCTTCGCGAGGACTGTTTTGACGTTCTTATGTCTTGCTAAAATGGCCTGACCGATTTCTCTCGCGAGTTTAGAACGCAGCTTAATCCCTTCTGGAAGCTCTACTATTGCTATGCTCCCAATTATGTCATAACTGCTCGGAACGAGCTTTTCAATTTCTCCTTGATTTTTCACATCTCCACCTAATTAAATTTGTGATAAAATTCAAGAAAGGCTGTTAAAAATAAGTCTTCAATCCTTTTATGGAAGAGTTGCCCTGGGTTGCATATTTTGATAGTCTTGCAAAAAGTGGAGAAAAGGATAAAAGGAAGATATCTGGTTATTGTCATAAACTAGCCCAGCTTACTGACGAAGCATTAGCCTCCCTTATCGGAATGATTAAATATAGGCTACAACTTGAAAAAGATGATACACTTCTTGATGTTGGAGCTGGTGCAGGTGTTATCACAGAACCCCTAAGTAGATATGTGAAAAGAGTCATCGCATTAGACGCTTCGATACACATGCTAAAGCATATTCAGGATAACGAAATAGATAGGGTTCAGGCTGAAGCTGCAAATTTGCCATTTAGAGAAGGATGTTTTTCAAAAGTTCTCTGTCACTCCGTTTTTCAATATTTCCCTTCATTAAGATACGCAGAGAGAGTTTTAGAGGAATTGCATAGGGTGTGCAAACCCAATGGAATAATTTGCGTCATGGACGTTCCTGACATAGAGAAGAGGGAAGAGTATTTGAAAGTGAAACCAAAAGAGCCTCACAATCTAGAAAGACTTGTTTATTCCAAAGACTTCTTCA
>CAZYXF010000017.1:9235-11018 GCA_964651025.1 uncultured archaeon | reverse complement strand
CACCTGAAGCCGCAGAGGCGAAACTAAGATTCTTATGGTTCGGTAGAATTTCCAGATTTGGCAGCGCAATTCTTGGGGCAACAGGCAAGCTAGGTGGCCCAATTGGCGCCATATTAACTGTTTTTCTAAGCCCGATAACGCTCGGCTCAATTTTAGTCGCGCTCTGCTTCGTCTTCGGTGGGAGGTTGATACCTCCTTTTGGTCTTTCAAGCGGATGGTTTTGGATAGCGCTGATGCTCGCTTTTCTCTTTGGCATGATTGAAGCAAGCTCTGTATGGGGAGAGTACGCTAGCTACAAGCTAAGAAAGGCTACTGAGAAAACTTATGAGCGGGTTTTGAGACGATAATACATGGAGTTTGAAAAGCTTGGAGATCTGGCTTCTGTCATCATAGGCTTGGTGATAGTTTCGATAATCCTATTTGCTTTCATCTTTCCAATCTCCCCTCCAATTGCACTTTCCATATTCGTTTCTTTCATCCTCTACACTATTGGAGTTGGTCTCAAAACCTTTGGAAGGGAAATAGAAGGGGTTGGGATTGAAAAGATTGCGGTAGCTTCCATGGTTGGAATTTTGGTTGGCGTTCAGATCATGATCCTTCACGAGTCATTTGCTGAGTTCGTTGGCAATTGGATGCTCTTGATAGACGTGATTTACTTCTTCGCCATCTTCTTCTTCTGGCGAACCAGCGGAAGCTTCGCTGTCTATTCCATAACGCCCGCTTTTATCTTGCTTGGCTATCTCATGACAGGCCCGTACTCCGGATATGTTAGAAGCGCTATCTCGCAGATTAGCGGGCCAATACAAGTTGGCGTTGAGATGGCAAAAGAGCAGTTAGAGGAGCTTTGGCTTATGGCAACGAACCCAATGGAGTACATAAGGAGGCAGCAACTAAAGCAAGTAAAGCCAGAGCAGCCAATGAGCTATCCAAAAGGGCTCGAGCTGAAGCGCGTGGTTGCACAACCAGATGGAGTTAGGGATAACCAAGACTTCTACATTTTGGTAAGGGCACAAAACGAGGGCGATTTAGAAGCCAGAAACGTAGTCTTGCGAGGCGAATGTGAAGAGCGCTGTACTGGAAGCAACCAAACTTGGTTTGCAAAACTGGAGAAAAGCGGAGTTATAATCGAGAGCCTTGGGCCATTTAGAGCAAATGCGGAAAAACTACAAGATATTGGAAGAAAGGCAAGCGTTAGCTTAGAGCTATCTTATGAATACAACGCCTCTTCAAGTTTGCTTGTAACTGTGATGAGAAGAGAGGAAATAGAGAGAAGGATTAAAGAGGGGGAGAAGCTATTTGAGAGCGTTGTCGCAGTTGGAAAGGCAACGCCAGCCATGATTGCAATGAGCGTTGGAGAGCAACCTCTCTATGAAGATAAAACTTATGCGCTTGTGGTTTCCATAGTGAAGAAGCACCCCTATAGCGAAAAAATAGTGATAGACCAGGGTAGAAAGCTCTTCATTAGCTTGTCACCAGAAATAGGAAGTGGGCTTAGATGCATAAGCAGGGTTTTCGAATGCACAAGTAATGACGATTACAGCGTTAACTGCACCGTAATTGCAGAGGACGGAATTGAGCTGAAAAAGAACAACCCATTTGAGCCACTAACGTGCACTTTTAGGACCGCTTCAATTTCCGCTCCATCAAAGAGCGGACTCATAAGGGCAAGACTCGATGGTTACAAGGTGGTTTTAAAACAAGATGTCGGCCCAACGATAATAAGCTTTGAATGTCCAAGCGATGAGGTTTGCATGCCAAAGGAAGAGTGCCAAGAGCAAGGAGG
>CAZYXF010000017.1:0-9135 GCA_964651025.1 uncultured archaeon | reverse complement strand
AATGTCCAAGCGATGAGGTTTGCATGCCAAAGGAAGAGTGCCAAGAGCAAGGAGGTAGCCTTGGCGAGGCCTGTGGGGCTGGGATGTACTGCTGCAGAATTGGAGGAGGAGAGGAAGAAGGCGGTATTACGCAAACAACGGAAACAACAACCACAACAACTACAACTTTAGAGGAAGATATAATAGGTGAAACTCCGCCGTGGTTTCCATAAACGTTTATTACGTTTTTCTTCAGATTTTTATGGGGCCGTAGTTTAGGGGTAGAACGGCCGGCTCCAGGATGGAGCTCTGATTCATGAAGAAACCGGCTGGCCCAGGTTCGAATCCTGGCGGCCCCATGCAAGGATTTAAAGCGAAGCAAAGCAAGAAATAAAGCATGGTCGAGGTAAGAGCTCCTGATATATTCAGCAAGATGGCATACGATCGCGCTATCGTCGTTTTCTCTCCAGAGGGTAGATTATACCAAGTCGAGTACGCACAAAAGGCTGTTGAGAACGCCCCAACAGCTGTTGGCGTTGTCTACGAGGCTGGCGTTGTTCTGATGGCCATGAAGATTTACCAAAAGCTTCTGGTCCCAGAGGCAATAGAGAAAATAGCAAAAATCGAGGATCACATAGGAATAGTTTTCTGTGGCATGGCCGGAGATGCTCGCGCACTAATAGATTACGCTCGCCTGCGAGCACAAATTCACAGGATAACCTATAATGAGCCGATAAGCACGAAACTGCTTGCAAGACAAATAGCGAACAGAAAGCAGCAGTTCACCCAAATCGGTGGGATTCGCCCCTATGGTGTTTCCTTCTTGATAGGCGGATATAACGAAGGGCCAGAGCTTTACGAAACTGACCCAGCTGGAACTGTTAGAAAATGGTATGCTTGTGCAATCGGTCGAGGGGCAAAAGCCGCGAACGAAGTTCTCGAGAGGGAATGGAAGCCTGGGCTGACAAGGGAGAAGGCAATTTCCCTGGCTGCAAAAGCCCTGAAAGCTGGCGAAAAAGTCAGCGAGATAAAAAACGTTGATGCAGCGTTGATAGAAAAGACGGGCTTTAGAAAGGTGAAAGAAAGCGAGCTGAAAAGGTACTTTTAGGAGCGGTTAAACGAGTTTCTTAAAAGTTGAACTAGATGAAGTAAAGCCAGAAACTTTATGCGCTGGCCGGGATTCGAACCCGGGTCTCCAGCTTGGCAAGCTGGTGTCCTACCACTAGACTACCAGCGCAATTAAAAATTACTCGTAATTTTTAAGAGCATAGGCAAAAGCAAAACATGTGCAAAGAACACCTGTTAAAAGCGATGAGGATTTACAAGAGGAACTTCGCCGATTTTCTCCTCGCTGGCTCATTATTAACTTTGCTAACCAGCCTTTTCATTTCCCAGCTCACACTCGCCAGTTTAGAGCCTCGCTTGCTTTTACTAGCTTTGTTAACGCTCGCTTGCGTGCTCGCAGCTCAGCTTGGGATTCAAGGAATGGCATACAAGGCGAGGAAAAGAGGTAAAACCAAGCTCCTTTTCTTCAAGCGTGCTATTTCGAGGTTTTTCCCAAGCTATTGTCTCTTACTCTTTCTGATTTGTCTTATAACCGTGGCGATTGCGATTCTGATCTCGCCCCTGTTGCTTGTTCCAGCTCTCGGAGCTTTGGCTCTCGCCTTTGTCTTTGTCTTCATCAGCCTTGCCTTCGCTTGCTCTACCTATGCCCTTTTCGATACAGGAAATGTTCTCGACGCTTTAAAGCTTTCGTTTGTCATAGCTAAGCACGCGTTTTTGGAGCTGGGCTTCATCTTGTTGATATTCTCTCTCATTTCCCTTTGCATCTCCGCTCTCTTCCCAACTTCTATCTCGTTGGTTCTAAATTGCGTTCTAGTTACTCCACTGAGTTGCATAGCAATCGCCCTAGTTTATGAAAATGCGAGGGGTAGAGTAGAGTGATCGAGAGAGAAGTGATTTGGCAAGCGAAAAAAGAGCTTGAGCTTGAGCTTCCGCTTAAGTTCGTTGAGGAGCTAAAAGATAAGTTAAAGCAATTTGGGGATTTGAAGTTCGACAGGAAGATTTTCGCCTCGCCACGGGGAGAGATAATAAAGAATGAGCTCTTTCTTTTCAAAGAAATCGATGGGATAACAAGCCTTAAATGCGAAGTAAAAGCTACAATTGAGGGAAAAAGGCTAGTGCTTGAGAGCAAACATGTAGTTGAGAAAAACTACGGAAGCTCGCTCTTTCTTGATTTTTATAAGCAATCGCGCGAGAAGAGAGCAACAAAGAGCGCGCTTCGCATCTCGAAGGTGCTCAGAAAGCTTTTAAGTGCCCGCTAGCCCTCTCTGCATCTCTCGCAAACCCAAAGCCCGCGAACCTGTCTTAAGTCCTCGCTATAATTGCCGCATATCTCGCAGTAACCAACTGCTCTTTCTTCCTCGACTAGCGGTGCGCCCTTTAGCTTTGCCAACTCAAAGAGAACTGCATGCAAACCAGGCTCAGCTCGAAGTATATCTGTAGCCGAGATTATGCCAACCAACTTGCCACGATCAAACACAGGAAGCTTTTCTATGTGATACTTTGCCATGAGTTCAGCGGCCTCTTCTATTGTTCTATTTGGCTGGATTGTTATCAGCTTCTTCGTCATTATGTCGCGAAGTCTTTTCCTTTTCTTTGACCTTGAGGCGACGTATTTAAAAACTATGTCGGTTTTCGTAACTATGCCAATTGGCCTCTTCTGCTTATCAACCACTATCACTCCGCCTATGTTGTATTTCTTCATTATCCTCGCAGCATCCCTTATGCTCTTTGTCACTTCAATCGTCTTTACCTTTCTCTGCATTATGTCCTTGACAAGCGCTTGCATGCGTTTTTATCGCAAGCCAAATTAAAAACTTATGAGTTATAGAAAGGGTTATAAAGCGGAGCTTGAGCTCGTTCATTTACTATCCAAACGCGGCTTTCTGGCTATTCGTTCGCCACGATCTGGAAGGATTGGTTTGCCAGCACCTGATGTGATAGCAATTAGGCGAGGGAAAATACTAGCCTTTGAGTGCAAGTTCATCGGAAGGGCGTTCAAAGTCCCTTCAAGCGAGCTAGAACAGCTGAAGCAATGGGAGAGAATAGGTGGGGCAGAATGCTACATTGCGTGGAAATACCCTCGCCGCGGCTGGCGCTTTATTTCGCTTAAGCACGTGCTAAAACGGAGAGGAAATTTAAGGAAAGTGGACTGGAGCGGTGGAAGAACGCTAGACGAGCTCACGGCTTGAGCTTGAGCAATAGGTTTTCAAGTTCCTCGTTTAGCTCTTTTGCTAGCTCTTCAACGCTCTTTTCCCTTTGCTTTATCCTTATCACAGTAGTGCTCTCGCTCTCCTTAACCAAAGTCACCTCAACATCTTCAAAGCTAAGCTCTTTTTCGTCCATTTTCAAGACAAGCTTCTTAACGTGCACCTGTTATCACCTCATAAACCTCTTTTAGCCTGTTCCTCAGCTCTCCTATAACAGGAAAGGCGGCAATTATAGCAACGCCCTTTCTATACCTCGGTATGACATGGATGTGAAGGTGTTTTACCTCTTGTCCAGCCAACTCGCCATCGTTTATAGCTATGGTGAAACCCCTCGCTTGCAGTCTTTCTTGAAGCAAATCAAGCAACTTCTTGAGAGAGCTTGCTAATCCTGCGAGCTCCCTCTCGTTTAGCTCCTGAAACCTGCTAACGTGTCTCTTTGGAAGGAGCAAGCAATGACCAAGTGAGCGCGGGTTTATGTCAAGTATGGCAAGGAAAAGCTCATCTTCATAGATTTTAAAGGCGCTTTCCTTACCAGCTATTATCTCGCAAAAGACGCATGCCATTATTCTCCTTCTCCGCTTTATTAAAACGGTTGCATGGTTAATAATGAGGCGAAAACGAGGGAGAAGAAAGGAAAAGAGAGTTCGCTTTCTCAAGCTTTGCCTGGCCGGCTTGCTAATTGTAGCATCGCTCGCTTTGCTTGAGCTCATGAAAGCGGAGACGAAAGTCGAGCCAAAGAATTTCATTGAGATGAAAGTAGCGGGGGTTGAGCTAAAAGATGATTACGCGATTGTAAGGCTTAGGAATGGTTGCAAGGAGCTTGAGTTCTTCGTCTCGAGTTCTCAAGGAAAAGCAATAGAAGATGCGAGAAAAGGAATAGAGCACAAGCGTCCGAGCACGCACGACCTTTTAGCAAGCACGCTTGAAGAACTTGGGATTAGGATAATCGATGTCAGAATAACAGAATTGAGGCGTGGAATCTATTACGCGAGGTTAAGGGTTAAAGATTTGCTTGGGGTTGAGCACGAGCTCGATTGCAGGCCAAGCGATTGCATAGTTCTGGCTTTGAAGAGCGGCTCAAAGATATTAGTCGCAAGAAATTTAACGAGAGATACATGCGCTGGCTTGATGTAGTGTTGAAGCGCTTTCTTTACTTCGCGTTTGGAATAGTTAGCGGTGTTCTCGCTGGTTTGTTGCCTGGTTTGCACCCAAACACGATAGCAGCATGGAGCTCATATCTAAGGGAGCTTGCCGGGGATGACATATCCTTTCTCATCTTCATGGTCTCTTTGGGAATTGCTGACTCCATAGTGAACTTCATACCTTCCATCTTCCTCGGGGCTCCAGAAGAAGAGAGCAGTTTAGCCTTGCTACCTGGCCACAGGCTTTTGTTGAAAGGCCATGGAAACGAGGCAATAAAACTTTGCTTGCTCGGCTCCATAACTTCGATGCTCTTTTCCTTGCTCTTACTCCCGTTTCTTTACTTCTTCTTGCCACTTGTATATAGCGCTTTGCGAGAATTCATCTGGCTTCTCTTAATTCTCGTAGTTTCCATTTTGATATGGAAGGAGAAGAATAGGAAAGCAGCGAGTCTTTGCTTTCTCCTCTCCGGCACGCTTGGGGTTTTGACAGCGAATTTGCCATTGAGCAACGCGCTTTTTCCCTTGCTAACAGGCCTGTTCGGCGTACCACCCCTGCTCTTTTCGATAAAGAAGAGAGTTAAAATCCCGAAGCAGAAAAAAGCCAAGCTAAAGCTATCGGCAAGCACAATAGCGATTCACTCCTTTCTTGGCTGCCTTGCTGGCATAGTAGTTGGAATTTTGCCGGGAATCGGACCAGCCCAAGCGATAAGTTTGCTCAGCCTTGAGAGAAGCCCAAGAGCCTTTCTCGTCTCAAATGGTGCTGTCGCGACTTCTAACTTCCTTTTTTCGGTTCTTTCTCTCTTGCTCATAGGAAAGGCTAGAAGTGGGATAGCAATAGCTATAAGAAATGAGATTGAATTCGGTTTCATGGAATTTCTCTTCTCAATTTGCTCTGCAATCGCTGCATGTGGCATTAGTTTCCTTTTATCACTCGCTCTAACAAAGCTGTTCACAAGCTTTATCGAAAAAGTCAATTACACTGCATTGAACCTGGCTGTCCTTTCTTTCCTTTGCCTTGCTGTTTTCGTGCTCACCGGCTACCTTGGCCTTTTCCTGCTTTTCGTTTCCTGCTGCATTGGAATTTTCGCGTGGCTGCAGCCAGTTAGGAAATCAAATCTAATGGGAGCTCTTATCCTACCAAGCATTTTCTTCTACCTCGGTGTTTAGATGTTCAAAGTAAGATACAAGCGTTGGCTAAAAGCGAGAAGAATACCTGCGATTAAGCCGAGCAGCAATGAGTTTCGGGTTTTTGAGCTACCTCACGAAAAGATATTCAAACGCGGAGACTATGCGATTTACTTGTTAAGGAAAATCGACAGGAGCACTTTGGAAGTGGTTGAAGAGATAAGAAAGCTTGACTTCGTTGAGCGCGTTGATTACGCTGGGCTAAAGGATAAAGCCGCTCTGACAACGCAGTTCATATCAGTTAAGTTAAAGAGAGATCCGAGAGCGTTAGAAAGGGTTGAAATGGAGAAATGCAAGCTAAAGTTCTTGTGGTTTGGCAGGAAACTGGCAAAGGGGTTGCTAAACGGAAACTTGTTTGACATCTGGATAAGAACAAAGATCGAGAGCGAGAAGAAGCTAAAGCAACGAATTTCAAAACTCGTGGAAGAGCTAAAGGAGAGGGGATTTCCAAATTACTTCGGGCCGCAGAGATTTGGAAAGAACCTAGACAATCACGTGAAGGGATACAGGCTCGTTAAAGGCGAGTATAGAGCAAGAAAGGGCGAAACGAGAGAAAGGCTTAACTTTTATTTGCACGCCTTGCAATCTTTTTGCTTCAATGAAGCGCTATCGCTTTACATTAAGAAAATAAGAAAGCCTCTCTTCAGAAAAGTCAAGCTCCTTGGTTATGACACAAAGCTTGGAAACAGCGCTTTTGACAGGTGCTATAAGCTCGTGCTGAAAAGGCTCAAGCTGAAGTTAAATGAGCTCCACGTTCCGCTTTTCAGGCTAACGGCAAGAGAAGGGAAAAGAGCAGCTTTCGTGAAGCCTGTGAGGCTTTCCTTTGAGGTGAAGAAAAATAAAGTGAGGCTCACTTTTATCTTGCCACCAGGAAGCTATGCAACGGTTTTGCTGAACGAGCTCTTCAAGTTCGAGTGAGTTATTTGCTTTTTCACTTCTCCTCGAGCTTGCACTCGCTCGCTGGCTTGTCAAAGCGCAATCGTTTGAAGCTTGGGGCTCTTAGCTTCTTGTCCTTCGTCAGCTCAAGGTATTCAACCTCGCAAACTAGAATTGGTTTAACGAATTTGCACTTCTCAATTATCTCCGGCCTCTCCTCAAAGCAGTGAAATGGGTTGTTTTCGATTTCGATCCTTTTTAACTGCTCTGTTAGGGTTTTCAGCAATGCTTCGTCAAATCCTGTGCCAACCCTTCCAACGTATCGAAGCTTTTCATTCTCATAAACCCCTAGCAACAGAGCTCCAAAGTACGGGGCTCTTTTCCCCTCGCCCTTTGTATATCCGCATATGACGCAATCAATTGTTTTCGTCGCTTTTAGCTTTAGCCAGTAATCGCTTCGCTTTCCGATTAGATATGGCGATTGCTTCTCCTTCGCCATTACCCCTTCAAGTCCCTTTTTCGCACAAGCCTCAAAAAACGCCTTTCCCTCTCTTTCAATGAAATCGCAAATCGTAACGTGCTTTCCTTCAGTTAGCACTTCTTTCAATTTTTCCTTTCTCTCCATGAGAGGAAAGCTAGTGATATTCGCTCCGTCTACGTAGATCACGTCAAAAACTATGAAAGTTGCTGGCATAATAGAAGCTAGTATTTCTATTCTCGTCTCGTCATCGCAATGTTCGCGCTCCGCGAGCTTATAGAAATTCGGCATGCCTTTCTCAAACACGACTATCTCGCCATCGAGAATCGCGCGATTACATTTAACGCAAGTCAGCAAGTCGCGAACTATCTCTGGGTAGCGGTGTTGAAACCAGAGCATCCGTCGATTCAGCAGTTTTACTTTTTGATTTTCCACATCAACATAAGCGATGCACCTAGTTCCATCGAACTTTATCTCAAAGATGTGCTTCTCGCTGTCAAATGGCTTTGCTCTTTTCGCGAGCATCGGCTTTATCTTTTGGTGAAAAAGGTCTTCATCTACCGTCATTACTACTATTGTCACTTAACGAAAAGAGCGATTAAAAAAGCTGAATCGCATTGCTACTTCTTCACTTCTATAGCTTCTTTTTTCTTCTTCATGGCTTCCAAGCTCGCTTTTAGTGCTTCCATCAAGCTCTTAGCTTCGTGAACCTCGCCTTTCTCCTCTATCTTTATTTCCTCTCCCTTTGCCTTCGCCTTTATCAGCTTTTTAAGAGCTTCGGTATAGCGGTCTTTGAACTCCTCGAGCTTCAGCTCCTTTTTCGTGAGCTGCTCTATTAACAAACGAGCGAGCTCAAGTTCGCGCTCGCTTATCGTAACCAAACCGCGAAGCTCCTCTAGCTCTTCTATGTCGCGGATTTCGCCAAGATAGTGCAAGACGTGCATGGCAATTCCTTTTTTATAAGCTCGGAGCGCAACTAAGTATTCCTTGTTCTTCATCACAACTCTTCCAATTGCAGCTTTTCCAGTCAAGCGCAACGCTTCCACAAAAAGCGAGTAAGCCTTTACACCGCCTTCTTGGGGCACAACGTAGTAAGTTGTTTGATAAAGTATTGGGTCTAGACTAGCGAGATCAACAAAGGCAACGATTTCTATCGTCTTCGTCGTCTTCAACTTTATCCTCTCAAGCTCGCTTCGCTTTATCACTATGTACTTTCCCTTCGCAATCTTGTAGCCCTTAACAACTTCGTTCCACGGAACTTCTCTCTCGCACTTGGGACACCAACGCTTGTGTTTTATTGGCGTGCCGCACTTGCCACAAAGGTTTTGCAGCTTTAGGCCTCGAGATTTAGTGGCTGTGTAGAGCTTGACTGGTATGTTAACGAGACCGAACGATATAGAGCCGCTCCAGATTGCGCGTGGCATGAAAGGAATAGGAAGTTCGATTTAAACATTAACTTGGATTTGACAACGACGTATTATGATTGATGAGGAGCTTGAAAGGGAAAACAAGAGGCTCGTTGAATGGCTAAAGAAAAGAGGGATGATAAAGAGCAAAAGGGTTGAGGAAGCTTTTCTAAAGACTCCTCGCCATTGCTTCGTGAGAAGAGATTATTTACAGCACGCTTATGTAGACGCCCCTCTCCCAACGTTTTGCGGACAAACCATATCGCAACCGAGCATAGTCGCTTACATGCTAGAAGCACTTGATTTAAAACCTAAGCAAAAAGTCCTTGAGATAGGGGCTGGCTCTGGCTGGAACGCGTGTTTAATAGCTAGGATAGTTGAGCCAGGAAAGGTTATAACGATAGAGCGTTACAAGCAGCTAGTTGAGTTCGCGAGGAAGAACATAGAAAAAGTCGGTGTAAAGAACGTGGAGGTTATACTCGGTGATGGAAAGCAAGGCTATGAAAAGGGAGCTCCATACGATAGGATAGTCTTGACCGCTGCTTGCAAAGATGTTCCAGAAGCGCTTTTCGAGCAGTTAAAAGATAAAGGAAAATTACTAGCACCTGTTGGAAATGCTTTCTCTCAATGGCTGGTTCTTTTTGAAAAGGCTGGTGAGAAGATAAAGAAAAAACGCCTCATCCCTTGCGTCTTTGTGCCACTGCTCTGATTTCAATTTCGCTTATCACCCAACTTTATCACAAGCAAATCGCTGTAGATTGGGCCACTAGGCGTTAAAACGCTGCGTTTTAACTTAA